>JAFMQP010000013.1 GCA_017354575.1 Acidothermales bacterium
GAGCGAGGAGTGGGCGAGGGAACGACGGCTGCCGGTGCAGGCGTACGTCGTGGACGTCGAGACCGCCGCGGTCGACTACGTGCACGGCGGCGAGGGCCTGCTGATGGCGCCGGTGTACGCCGTGCCGCGGTTGCTGCGTCGCAACGGCCTGACCCTCCAGGACTTCGACTGCTACGAGATCCACGAGGCGTTCGCGTCCACGGTGCTCGCGACGTTGCGGGCGTGGGAGGACACGGCGTTCGCGAAGGACCGGCTCGGTCTCGACGCGCCGCTCGGCTCGATCGACCGCGGCAGGCTGAACGTGGTCGGCTCGTCGCTGGCGACGGGTCACCCGTTCGCCGCCACAGGAGGCCGCATCGTCGCGACGACGGCGAAGCTGCTCGCCGAGCGTGGCTCGGCGCGTGGCCTCATCTCCATCTGTGCCGCAGGGGGGCTGGGGGTTGCCGCGATCCTGGAGGCCGCATAGTCCATGGCGCTAGCGGAGAAGTTCATCGACTCGCCCGTCGGGCGCCGCGTCACCAAGACGTTCGGCCTGGCCGAGGCGGCGCCGCTGCGGCGCTGGCATCCGGACGAGCCGTTGCTCGACGGGCCCGTGCTCGTCGGCCACGCCGAGGGCGGACGGATGGTGCCGTTCGTCACCGACGTGATGACGGCCGCGGGCGCCGAGGTGACGTCCGTCGACGACGGCGAGAACCGTTACGCCGCACTGGTCTTCGACGCCACCGGCGTACAGGACGTGCGCGGCCTGACGACGCTGTTCACCTTCTACCACGAGACGATCAGGCGGCTGCGGCCGAGCGGCCGGGTGCTCGTGCTCGGGCGCACGCCGGAGCAGTGCACCGACCCGGCGTCCGCGGCGGCACAGCGTGCGCTGGACGGCTTCGTCCGGTCGGTCGCCAAGGAGGCACGCGCCGGTGCGACCGCGAACCTGGCCTATCTCGCGCCCGGCGCGGAGGACACCGCCGCGACCACGTTGCGGTTCTTCCTGTCCGGACGTTCGGCGTACGTCGACGGGCAGGTCGTGCGCCTCACGCCGGCGAAGGTGCTCGAGCCGCGGCACGCCGGCCGCCCGCTGGGCAGCCGCGTGGCGCTCGTCACCGGTGCGGCCCGCGGGCTGGGCGCGGCGATCGCCGCGAACCTGGCGCGGGCGGGCGCGCTCCCGGTCTGCCTGGACGTGCCGGCGCAGGGCGAGCGGCTGACGGCGGCGGCCAACGAGATCGACGGCGTCGCGCTGCAGCTCGACATCACCGCGAAGGACGCGCCGCAGCGGCTGGCGCGGTATCTGCGGGAGCGCTACGGCGGCGTCGACGTCGTCGTGCACAACGCCGGCATCACCCGCGACAAGCTGCTCGCGAACATGACCCCCGGTCTGTGGCAGTCGGTGCTCGACGTCAACCTCGACGCACAGCTGCGGATCAACGCCGCGCTGCTCGACACCGGTGTGCTGCGGTCGTTCGCCAGGGTCGTCTGCGTGTCGTCGCAGAGCGGCATCGCCGGCAACCGCGGGCAGACCAACTACGCGGCGAGCAAGGCGGGCATCATCGGGATGGTCGGCGCGCTCGCGCCGGTGCTGGCCGAGCGCGGCAGTACGGCGAACGCCGTCGCACCCGGGTTCATCGAGACGGAGATGACAGCGGAGATGCCGACCGCGATGCGGGAGATGGGCCGCCGGATCAACAGCCTCGGCCAGGGCGGGCTGCCCGTCGACGTCGCCGAGACCGTCACGTGGCTGGCGCATCCGGGCAGCGGCGGCGTGAACGGGCAGATCGTACGGGTCTGTGGGCAGAGCATGCTCGGGGCGTGAGGAGTCGTCATGGCCGCAGCGTCGTCGTCCGCCACCACCCCCGGGATGCCCGCCGTCGTCGAACTGGGCGCGATACCGAGACTGCCTCGGCTGTACGCCAAGGGCGTCGTGTCGGGCATCGGCAGGAAAGGTGACCGGCTGCCCGATCGCGAGCTCGTCGTCGGCGCAAGGGTGGACGGTGAGCCGCTGGCGGCGTACGACCGCGTCTGCGGGTTCCGGTACGGAGACGAGGTGCCGGCGACGTACCCGCACGTGCTCGCGTTCCCGCTACAGGTGGCGCAGATCGCCGAGCGCTCGTTCCCGCTGCCGCTCGCGGGACTCGTGCACATCCGCAACACCATCGGCGTCTACGGCCCGATCCGGCTGGGTGCCGAGCTGACCCTTCGGGTGCACGCCGAACGGCTCGGCCCGCACCCGAAGGGGGCGCAGGTCGACCTCGTCTCCTCGGCGGTGGTTGACGGCCAGACGCTGTGGCTGGGGCGCAGCACCTACCTCGCGCGCGGCCGCAAGGTCGCGCCGTCGAACGTCGAGCACCTGACCGAGCCGCTCCGGTTCATCGAGCTGGAGTCCCCCGAGCGCACCGCCGCGGTGTGGGAGTTGCCCCGCGACCTCGGCCGCAGGTACGCGAAGGTCTCCGGCGACGTCAACCCGATCCACATGGGGCGGCTGCGGGCGCGGCTGTTCGGCTTCCGGCGGCCGATCGCGCACGGGATGTGGACCCTCGCGCACTCCCTCGCCGCGCTCGAGGGCCGGCTGCCGGACACGTACCGGGTCGACGTCGAGTTCCACAAGCCGGTGTACCTGCCGTCGACGGTGCAGTTCGCGTCGGCGGAGCACGACGACGGCTGGTCGTTCGGCGTCCGCTCGGCCGGCGGCGTCTCGCACCTGACGGGCCGCCTGACCGCGGCCTGACTTCACATGGCGCGGCCGGACTTCACATGGCGCGGCCTGACGTCACATGGCGCCGCCTGACGTCACATGGCGCGGCCGGACGGGCCGGGGGAGGATGGCTCCTGTCGATCCGGCGTGCGGCCGTTCGTCATGGCACCGGAGGTGACCGCATGAAGTACATGCTGCTGTTGTGCGAGACCGAGGAGTTCGAGCGGGAGCTCGAGGCTCAGGGACCCGAGGAGCGACAGCAGACCCTCGCGACGATCCTGGGCTGGATGGAGCGGTACCAGGACAAGATCATCCACCGTGGCGCGAGGCTCGCCGCCCCGCAGACCGCCACCACCCTCCGGCGCAAGGACGACGGCGAGATGGTGGTCACGGACGGCCCGTTCGCCGAGACGGTGGAGTTCGTCGGCGGTTACGTCGAGGTCGACGTCGCCGACCTGGACGAGGCGATCCGGATGGTACAGGAGTGGCCCGGGTGCCCCACCGTGGAGATCCGCCCCATCGCCCTGCAGGTCTGACCCGACCGGCGTACCTTCCCACGACGAACCAGGGCTTCCCACGACCTGCAGGCCGTGTGAAGCCCTGGTTGATCATGAGAACATGATCAACCAGGGTCCC
The DNA here is from genome assembly GCA_017354575.1 of Acidothermales bacterium. GTDB lineage: Bacteria > Actinomycetota > Actinomycetes > Streptosporangiales > WHST01 > WHST01. The sequence continues at coordinate 3,320 of JAFMQP010000013.1, forward strand.
GGCCGGGTCACGTCGGCAGGGCGGCGGCGTGGAGGACGAACAGGGCCACGACGGCCGCCGCCGCCGCGACCGCGCCGAGGAACGCGTACCGCCGCCAGCTCCGCCGCAGTGCGGGCACCACGGCGCTCGCGACACTGAGCACCGCGCACGCGCCGAGCGCGGCCCACTCGAGACCGCCCGGCCGTCCCGGCGGACCGAGCACCACGAGCGCCGACGCGCCGACGAGCGGCACGGCCAGCAGGGCGCGGGTCCAGCGGACGCCCAGCCGGTGCGGCAGTCCGCGCACGCCGGTGCGCCGGTCGTCGTCGAGGTCGGGCAGCACGTTCGCCAGGTGCGCGCCGACGCCGAGCAGCGCCGCCGCGGCCACCGCCCAGGCGGCCGGGCCCGGCCGTCCCGGTAGCCCGAGCGTGACGAAAGCGGGCAGCGAGCCGAAGCCGACGGCGTAGGGCAGCCACGACCACACGGTCCGCTTCAGGCCGAGGTCGTACGCCCACGCCGCCAGGACGCCCCCGAGGTGCACGACACCGGCCGGCCAGCCGGACGCGAGCGACAGCGGGACGCAGGCGGCGAGCGCCACGCCCGCGGCGACGGCGACCGTCCGGCGTCCGACGAGGCCCGCGACGACCGGCTTGGTCGTGCGCTCGACGGCACGGTCCCGCGTGGCGTCCACGGCGTCGTTGCACCAGCCGACGGACAACTGCCCGGCGAGCACGGCCGCGCCCACCACTACCGTGCCCGTCACGCCCCTGCCGGCCGCCGCCGCGACGGCCGTCGTGAAGGCGGTCACCGCGGCCGTGGGCAGCGGGTGACATGCCGCCAGGAGTCCACGGAGCGTCACCGGTTCAGCCTCGCACGTGGATTGGGGCGAACACGGATGGCTAACAGGACAGGTGAACCCTGACTGGGCGGCCGGCGTGGGAGAGGTTGTGCAGATGAGCTCCGGCGGAGCGCGGATCGCGAGTGTCCACGTCGTCTTGCCACCGAACAGGTACGCGCAACAGGACGTCACCGAGACGCTGGCGTCGATGGTCTTCGGCGGCGACGAGGCGGGCCGGGGGGTGATGTCGAAGTTCCACGCCAGCGCCGGCGTGCGCAACCGGCACCTGACGCTGCCGCTGGAACGGTACAGCGCGATCTCCGGCTTCGGCGAGGCGAACGACGCGTTCATCGACGGGGCGCTCGACTACGGCGCCGAGGCGGTGTCGGCCGCGCTTGGCGAGGCGGGGCTGCGCGCGAGCGACGTGGACCTGTTCGTGGCGACGTCGGTCACCGGCGTCGCGGTGCCGTCGGTCGACGCGAGGCTCGCCGGCGCGCTGGGCATGCGCCCGGACGTCAAGCGGCTGCCCATCTTCGGCCTCGGTTGCGTGGCCGGTGCGGCCGGGCTCGCCCGGGTGCACGACTACCTGCTCGCCTGGCCCGACCACGTCGCCGTACTGCTGTCGGTCGAGCTGTGCTCGCTCACCTGGCAACGCGCCGACCGCTCGCCGGCCAACCTGGTCGCGAGCGCGCTGTTCGGCGACGGCGCAGCGGCCGTCGTCGCGTGTGGTGCGGCACGCGGTGACGTGACCGGGCCGCGTGTCGTCGCCACCCGCAGCAGGCTGTACCCCGACACCGAGCGCGTGATGGGTTGGGACGTCGGCGACTCCGGGTTCTCCGTCGTGCTCGGCGCGGACGTCCCCGACGTCGTCCGCCGCTACCTCGCCGACGACGTGCACGCGTTCCTCGCCGAGCACGGGCTCACCGCGCCGGACATCGCGACGTGGGTGTGCCATCCGGGCGGGCCCAAGGTGCTGGAGGCGGTGCAGGACGCGCTCGCGCTGCCGGACGACGCCCTCGCCCTCACCTGGCGTTCGCTAGCCGACGTCGGCAACCTGTCGTCCGCGTCGGTGCTGTACGTGCTGCGCGACACGTTGCACGAACGCCGCCCGCCCCCCGGCGGCTACGGCCTGCTCCTGGCGATGGGCCCGGGCTTCTGCGCCGAGCTGGTCCTGTTGCGGTGGTGACCGTGACCCGGATTCCGCTGGAGACCCCCATTGTGGTCCTGGCAACGACAGGGGTCCCCACTTGTGGCCAGCACGACGGTGGGGGTCCCCAGTGACGACGCAGGTGGCGTACACCGTCCTGGTCGCGCTGGTGGGGTGCGAACGGCTCGCCGAGCTCGTCGTCACCCGGCGCAACGCGGCGTGGAGCTTCGCGCGCGGCGGGGTCGAGTACGGACGCCGCCACTACCCGTGGATCGTCGCGCTGCACACCGGCTTCCTGTTCGCCTGCGTCGTCGAGAGCTGGCTCGCGCACCGCCCGTTCGTCCCCGCGCTCGGCGTCCCGATGTTCGTGCTCGTCCTCGCGGCGCAGGCGCTGCGCTGGTGGTGCGTCGCCTCGCTCGGGCACCAGTGGAACACCCGCGTCATCGTCGTGCCCGGCCTGTCGGTCGTCGCCCGTGGGCCGTACCGGCTGCTGCGGCACCCGAACTACGTCGCCGTCGTGGTCGAGCTGGTCGCGCTGCCGCTCGTGCACACGGCATGGGTCACCGCGGTCGTCGTGACGCTGTTGGACGTCCCGCTGATCGCGGTACGCGTCCGCACCGAGAACCGCGCCCTCGCGACCCTGACGCCCGAGGGCGCGGCGTGATCGACCTGCTCGTCGTCGGCGGCGGCCCGGCCGGGCTCGCCACCGCGATCCACGCCGTACGCGCTGGCCTCGACGTCGCCGTCGCCGAGCCGCGCGAGACGCCGGTCGACAAGGCGTGCGGTGAGGGCCTGATGCCCACGGCTGTCGGCAGACTGCGGACGCTCGGCGTCGAGCCGGCCGGGCGTCCGTTCGCCGGCATCAGGTACGTCGCCGGACGCAGGTGCGTCGACGCCGCATTCCGCGACGGGCCCGGGCTCGGCGTACGCAGGACCGGCCTGCACGCCGCTCTCGCGCGACGTGCGGGCGACCTCGGCGTCGAAGTGCGCGACGCCCGGGTCACCGACCTGCGCCAGCACGCCGACCACGTACGCGTCGGCGGCGTCGACGCGCGTTACGTCGTCGCGGCGGACGGCCTGCACTCGACCGTACGCCGCCTGCTGGGGCTCGACCCCGCGCCGGTACGCGCGCCGCGGTACGGACTGCGCCGGCACTTCGACGTCGCGCCGTGGTCCCGGCACGTCGAGGTGCACTGGTCGCCGCGCGCGGAGGCGTACGTGACGCCGCTCGCCGACTCGCTCGTCGGCGTCGCTCTGCTCACCGGCGACCGTGGCTCGTTCGCCCAGCAATTGCAACGGTTTCCGGCATTGGCCCAACGGCTGCCGGACGCCGGCGGCGACGACGGCGTGCGTGGTGCCGGGCCGTTGCGACAGCACGTCCGCACCCGCGTCGCCGGCCGTGTGTTGCTCGTCGGTGACGCCGCCGGCTACGTCGACGCGCTCACCGGCGAGGGCATCGCCGTCGCGCTCGCGGGTGCGGAGGCAGCAGTCGGCTGCATCCGGCATGATCGCGTCCAGGACTACGAGCACGCCTGGCGGCGGGCCAGCAGGACGTACCGGCTGCTGACCGGAAGCCTGTTGTGGGCACGCAACCGTCCCGTACTCGCGCCGCGCATCGTGCCCGCGGCCGAACGCCTGCCGTGGCTGTTCAGCGCCGCCGTCAACGCACTCGCCTGACAACTCGCGCGCCCGGGTGGGACGCTACGTGGCGTGAGCGGACTGACCGGCGCGGAGCGCGCGGCACGCGGGCGGCGCGCACGCGCGCTCGTGCCGGCGTTGCGGGAGCAGGGCGTCGACGGCATCGTGCTGTCGTTCGTCGACACCGCGGGCATCAACCGGATCAAGGCCGTGCCCGTCGACCGGCTGGAGCGCTCGGCGGCGTGGGGCACCGGCATGTCGCCTGTCTTCGACACCTTCCTGTCGAACGACGTCCCCGTCCGCACCGACGACCTCGGCAGCCCGGACGGTGACGTGCGGCTGGTGCCCGACCTCGACGGCCTCGTCGTGCTGTCGGCTCAGCCAGGCTGGGCGTGGGCGCCGGTCGACAGGTACACACAGGAGGGCGAGCCGTACGTCGCGTGCCAGCGGCGGTTCGCCGCCGCGATGGTCGAGCGGGCACGGGCCGCGGGCGTCACCCTGCGGGCGGCGTTCGAGATCGAGTGGGCGGTCGGTCGCGGCGACGGCGACGAGTTCGTGCCCGCCTGCCTGGGTCCCGCGTACGGCATGACGCGCCTCGTCGAGCTGAGCGACTACTCGCGCGACGTGCTGGGCGCGTTGCAGGAGGAGGGTCTCGACGTCGAGCAGCTGCACCCGGAGTACTCCGACGGCCAGTACGAGGTGTCGGTCGCGGCGGCCGATCCCGTCACGGCCGCCGACCGCAGCGTGCTCGTCCGGCAGACCATCCGCGCGGTGTCGGCGCAGCACGGGCTGCGCGCGTCCTTCGCGCCGTCGGTCATCGCCGGGCACGTCGGCAACGGCGGCCATCTGCACCTGTCCCCGTGGCGCGACGGGCGCAATCTCCTGGCCGGCGGGGACCTCCGCTACGCGATGACGCGCGACGGCGAGTCGTTCGTCGGCGGCGTACTCGCGCACCTGCCCGCGCTGATGGCGATCGGCGCGCCGACGCCGGCGAGCTACCTGCGGCTGCAACCGTCGCACTGGGCGGGCGTCTACGCGTGCTGGGGCAGGGAGACCCGCGAGACCGCCGTGCGGCTGGTGACCGGCTCGACGGGAGAACGCGCGGACGCCGCCAACGTCGAGGTGAAGTGCATCGACCTCGCCGCGAACCCGTACCTGCTCGTCGGTTGCGTCCTCGCGGCCGGACTCGCGGGACTCGCCGACACCGCACCGCTGCCGGAGGAGACCGTCGACGACCCGGCGTTGCTCGACGACGCCGAACGTGACGCGCGCGGCATCGAGCGGCTGCCCACCAGCCTGGGCGACGCCGTCGACGCGTTCGCGGCCGACGACGCGCTGCGCGAGGCGCTCGGCAGGCCGCTGGCCGACGCCGTCGTCGCGGTCCGCCGCGGCGAGATCGACCGCTTCGCCGACGCGAGCCCCGAGGACGTCGTGGCGGCACTGCGCTGGACCTACTGAAACGGCTGGGGCCGCCGTAGCGACCCCAGCCGTCGACAGTTCGCTCTACCCGGCGGCCGTGGGCTGTGGGCCCTCCCCGCCCGCCTGAGGCGACGACGCCCCGGCGCCGTAGGCGTGGTCGTCCTCGAGGTTCACCTTCGAGCGGTCCGGCAGCAGGATGACCGCGATGACCGTGACGACCGCGCAGAACAGGATGTAGACGGCGACCGCGTACCCCGACTTGAACCCGCCGACGAGCGCCGTCGCGATGAGCGCGGCGGGGCCGCCCGCGACGACCGACGCGAGCTGGTAGCCGAGACCGGCGCCACCGTACCTGAGCCTGGTGGGGAAGCTCTCCGCGATGAGCGACGCCTGCGGCCCGTACTGCATCGCGTGCGGGATCAGGCCGAGTGCGAGCGCGATGAAGACCACCCATCCGATCCCGGTGCCGATCAAGGCGAAGTAGACGAACCCCCACACGCCCATGATGATCGAGCCGAGCAGGTAGATCCGCTTGCGTCCGACGTTGTCGGAGAGGTGCCCGAAGTACGGCAGCAGGATCAACTCCACGAACGCGCCGACGAGCGTGCCGACCAGCACGAAGGTGCGCGAGAAACCCCCGTTCTCGGGTAGCACGAGGAAGCTCAGCACGAAGGCGGTGAAGACGTAGAACGGTGCCTGCTCCGACATCCGCACCAGGGCCGACAGGACGATCTCCTTCGGGAACCTCCGGATCACGACGGCGATGGGTGCGCGCTCCACGCGCTCCTCCTGGACGACCTTCGCGAACATCGGCGTCTCGAGGATCCGCAACCGGATGTACAGCCCGATCGCCACGAGCACCAGGGACAGCAGGAACGGCACCCGCCAACCCCAGGAGAGGAAGCCGCCGCCCGAGATCCCGTTGAACAGTGCCAGCAGCGCGGTGCCGAGGATCAGGCCGATCGAGACGCCGAGCTGCGGCCAGCTGCCGAACAGGCCGCGCCGCCTCTGGTTGCCCCATTCCATCGACAGCAGGACCGAGCCGCTCCACTCGCCGCCGACGGCGATGCCCTGCAGGATGCGCATCAGGATCAGCAGGATCGGTGCCGCGACGCCGAACGTGGCCGCGCCGGGCACGATGCCGATCACCGTGGACGACAGCCCCATCATCAGCAGCGTGACGATGAGCATCGTCTTGCGGCCGATGCGGTCGCCCCAGTGCCCGAATATCGCCGCGCCGATCGGCCGTGCCGCGAAGCCGACGAACTGCGTCGCGAACGCCTCGAGCGTGCCGACGAAGACCGACTGGTTGGGGAAGAACACCTGCGGGAAAACCAGCGCCGCCGCCGTGTTGTACAGGAAGTAGTCGTACCACTCGATGGTGGTGCCGACGGTGCTCGCCACCGATGCCCTGCGGACCTGATTGCGATGCTCAGGGGTGTCGGCGACCTCGCGCGAGCGCGCCGCTTCCTGGGGATCGAGCGTCATTGCCGTAGTCCTCCGGTCTCTGTCCCCCGGGTAGGAAGCAATCTTGATCAGCCCATAGTGATGCCTTGGGACCCGTTGCGCAATGGGCGAGTAATGGTGCCGAACGCTCACGGAGTGTGGCGAGCTCGGGCGCCCTCGTCAGGGGTGGTCGGGGCGGTCCTGCGCGGGGGCGAAGACCTCGTCGTCGTCCATCACGCGGCGGACCTCGATCGGCGAGTACGGCGCCTCGGGCAGCCGGCCGGCGACCTCGACGGCGCGGTCGCGGGACGCGCAGTCCAGCAGGTAGTAGCCGGCGAGCATCTCCTTGGCCTCGGTGAACGGCCCGTCGGTCACGGTCGGCACGCCGGCGTCGACGCGCACCGTCTGCGCGCCGATCGACGACAGTGCCTGTGTGCCCACGAGCTCGCCGGACGCCGTCAGCTCCTCGGAGAGGGCGCGGTGCGCCCGCTCCACCTCGTCCATCCGCGCGTTGAGCGCGTCCCACGTCGCCTGGTTGCCGTAGATGAGCACCATGTACCTCATCGGTCGATCCTCTCGCATCGGGAGTGACACGGGGACGTCGGAACAGGAAGCCGCGGCTCGACGTCTCGCCGATACCTCTGCAACAGAGCTATCATGACGGCGTGACCGATCTGGACGATCCCGTCGAGCTGGCCGAGCGGCTGGTCGACGGCATGGGTGCCGTCCGCCGCAGCGTGCGGCGGGTGGCCGGCCCGGCGTGGCCCGGCACACCGCTCACCGGCTCGCAGGTGGAGCTGGTCCGGCTGGTCCGCCGGCAGCCCGGCGTGTCCGTCGCGGCGGCAGCGGCCGAGCTGCGCCTGGCGGCGAACACGGTGAGCACGCTCGTCCGCCAGCTCACCGACGCCGAGATCCTCGTCCGCGTCGCCGATCCCGACGACCGGCGGGTGGCGCGGTTGCGGCTCACCGACACAGCGAGCCGCCGACTGCACGCTTGGCGGGACGAACGTCACCAGCGGCTGGCGGACGCGATCGCCACGCTGCCCGCCGACCGGCGGCGGACACTGCGGAAAGCGGTCCCCGTCCTCAGCGAGGTAGCGGATCTGTTGCAGGACAAGGGTGACGAGGTGATCCATGGCTGAGCAGGTCGCGGTGAGACGGGCGACGGCGTTGCGCGCGTCAGGTCTCATCTACCGATTCGGCCAGCACGTGGCCGTCGACCACGTCGACCTCGACGTCGCCGCGGGCGAGGCGTTCGGCCTGCTGGGCCCCAACGGCGCCGGCAAGACGACCACCATCCGCATCATGACGACACTGCTGCCCGTCCAGGAGGGCGAGGTGGACGTCTTCGGCCGCGACGTGCGCCGCGCGAAGATGGCCGTGCGCCGGTCCATCGGCTACCTGCCGCAGCAGCTTTCCGCGGACGCGGCGCTCACCGGGAGGGAGAACGTCGCGCTGTTCGCGCGGCTGTTCGACGTTCCGTCGCGCGAGCGGCGTGACCGTGTCGCCGAGGTGCTGGACGCCGTCGGCCTCACGCCGTCGGCCGACCGGCTGGCGAAGACGTACTCCGGTGGCATGGTGCGCAGGCTGGAGCTCGCGCAGGCGCTGGTGAACCGCCCGCGGATGCTCATCCTCGACGAGCCGACGATCGGGCTCGACCCGATCGCGCGCGGCGACGTCTGGCAGCACGTCAGGGACCTGCGGGAGAGCACCGGCATGACGGTCCTGCTGACCACGCACTACATGGACGAGGCCGACCAGATGTGCGACCGCATCGCGCTCATGCACGAGGGCTCGATCCGCGCGTGCGGGCCGCCGGACGAGCTGAAGGCGACGCTCGGCCCGGGCACGACGCTGGAGGAGGTGTTCCGGCACTACACCGGCGGCACGCTCGACGAGCAGGGAGGGAGCTTCCGTGACGTCCGTCAGACTCGGCGAACCGCACGCCGGCTCGGGTGAGGCGGTGGCGAGCCTCGCCCGGCTGCCCAACCGGATCGGAGCGCTGTGCCTCGTCGAGCTGCAGAAGCTGCGCCACGACCGCACCGAGCTCGTCACCCGCAGCATCCAGCCCGCGCTGTGGCTGCTGATCTTCGGCACGACGTTCACGCGCATCCGGGCGATCCCGACTGGCAACGTGCCGTACCTGGACTTCCTGGCGCCGGGCATCCTCGCCCAGTCGGCGCTTTTCATCTCGATCTTCTTCGGTATCCAGGTGATCTGGGAACGCGACGCCGGTGTGCTCGCGAAGCTGCTCGTCACCCCGACGCCACGCGCGGCGCTCGTGACGGCGAAGGCGTTCGCGGCCGGCGTCCGGGCGATCGCCCAGGTGGTGATCGTGCTCGTGCTGGCCGCGTTGCTCGGCGTCGACCTGACCGTGAACCCGTTGCGCTGGCTCGCCGCCGTGCTCGTCGTCGTCCTCGGCTCGGCGTTCTTCTGCTGCCTGTCCATCACGATCGCCGGGCTGGTGCTCACGAGAGAGCGGTTGATGGGTATCGGCCAGGCGATCACGATGCCGCTGTTCTTCGCGTCGAACGCGCTGTACCCCGTGGCCATCATGCCCGTCTGGCTGAAGGTGCTGAGCCGCGTCAACCCGTTGAGCTACGAGGTCGACGCCCTGCGCGGCATGCTCGTCGGCACGCCGCACAACCTGGCGCTCGACGTCGTGGTGCTCGTCGTCGCTGCGGCTGCGAGCATCTCGGTGGCCTCCGCTCTGCTCGGCAGGCTGGCCCGCTGACCGCGCCGCCGTACGCCATGGGGCACACCCATGACGTACGGCGGCACGCGCCGGAGATCAGGCCTTCGCGCACACGATCCACGGACGCACGTTGGCGTCCGTCCCGCTGCTGTTGATCACCTCGACCAGCCAGCCGTTGGGCTTGAAGGAACCTGCGGCGTCCCCCTTGATCGGTTGGTAGACCTGCTTGTAGCTGCCGTCGGGCTGCTTCGCGATCTGCGTCGGCTCGCTCGCGGTCACCTGGATCTTGCCGGCCACCGCGTCGCCCTGGTCCGCGCCGAGGCGGAAGCCGCCGCCGAGCGCCGTCTTGCCGTCGGCGCACATCACCCACACCGCGAACGACTTGCCGTCGCCGGGGACCCTCGCGGTCGAGTTGGCGCCGTTGCCGGTGAACTTCTGCAGCTCGGTGCTGCCGGGGTACGGACCGTCTGCCTCCAGTGCCTTCACGCCCGCCGCCTCGATCTTCCCGCGGGTGTACGTGCTGAGTTTCGGGTAGCCGACGCCGTTGGCGTTGATCTTGCTGTCGGTGACGGCGTGGTAGGCGATGTTCCTGTTGTGCACCACGCCGACGCCGAGCGTCTGGGCGGCGTTCGCGAACGCGGACGGCGCGAACAGGCCGCCGACGACGGCGACGACCGCGCCGGTGACGACGTGGTTGCGGATCGGCCGGATGTTCTCCGCGAGCCGGCGAAGTGGCGTGCTTCTGACGTGCTTGCTCATGGGGTCCTCTTCCCTCACCCACCCCGGGACCTCTGGCGAGTGGTCTACGCCACGAGCAGGAACACGTTTACCAATTCGCGCAATCCGGCGAAACTCTTCGACAAATCGTGTGGACGGCTCCGTTGGGTGACGAGTCATACAGGACAACGTGCCGCATCCTGACTCATGCCGGCCCGGAGTGTCCAGGCCGGACCAGGGCCAGCCAGCTGAGCACGGCCAGGACGGAGCAGGTCGCGATGACGACGCCCAAGGGGATTGCGGTGTCCTGCCCGGCCACACCGACGAGCGGCGCCGCGATTCCCCCGATCAGGAACTGCAGCACGCCCATCAGCGCCGAGGCCGCACCCGCGTCCCCGGCGTGCTGGTTGAGTGCGAGCGCCATCGCGTTCGGGAAGATCGTGCCGACGCTCGACGCCACCAGGAACAGCCCGGGCAGCACGCCGGGCAGACCCGCGCCCGCGAGCACGCTCACCAGCAGCACCACGCCACCGGTCACCGAACCGCCGACGCCGATGGCGAGCAGCCGTCCCGAGCCCACGCGGTGCGCGAGCCGTCCACCGAGCTGCGCGCAGATGACGATCCCCACCGAGTTGACGGCGAACACGCCGCTGAACGCCTGTGGCGACAACCCGTAGATGTCCTGCAGCACGAACGGCGAACCCGAGATGTACGCGAACATCGCGGCGAACGCGAGCGCGGCCGCGAGCGAGTAGCCGACGAGGGCGCGGTCGTGCAGCAGCCGCCAGAACGTCCGCAGCGTCGTGGGGAGCCCGCCGCGGCCGCGGCGTTCGGCGGGCAGCGTCTCCGGCAACCCGAGCAGCACGCCCAGCAGCAGCGCCAGGCCGATCGCGGACAGGCCGACGAACACGCCGCGCCACGACGTGACCCGGAGCAGCTGCGCGCCCAGGACCGGCGCGAGCACAGGCGCGAGGCCGTTGACGAGCATGAGCGAGGCGAAGAACCGGGCCGCGGCCGGTCCGGCGAACAGGTCGCGGACGACGGCGCGTGCGACGACGACGCCCGCCCCGCCCGCGAACCCCTCGAGCACCCGCACCGCGTCGAGCGTCGCGATGCCGGGCGCGAACACGCACACGAGCGAGGCGAGCGTGAACGCCGCCGTGCCCGCGACGAGCGGGCGCCTGCGCCCGAGGGCGTCGCTTGCCGGACCGACGACGAGCTGACCGAACGACATCCCGACGACGAACGCGGTGAGCGACAGCTGCGCGGCGGACGTCGTCGTGCCGAGGTCGCGGGTGACCTGCGGCAGCCCCGGAAGGTACGCGTCGATGGACAGCGGCGCGAGCGCCGAGAGCGAACCGAGGATGACGACGACGCGGAACCGGCGGAGCCGGGTGGCGAGTATGGGCGGCTTGTCCTGGGCGGTGGTCGTCATTCCGCTCCCGACGGTACCTGGCCCCGGTGAACGCCGATAAGGTCGCGGGCATGCCGCAGCCGCTGTATCTCGCCGGGTTGCTGGGGGACGGTGACGTGGTGGTGCCGGTGTCCGTCGCGGACGCCGACGGCGCCGCGTACGTCGCGGGCAGTGACGTGCTGCGCCTCGCCGACGGCTCCCTGCGGTACGTGCCGCCGGGCCACGACGACGCGGTCACGGTGCCGCCAGGCGACGTCGGCGCGGCCGAGTCGGCCGGGCGCGGCCGGGAGTGGCTCGCGTCCGGCGAGGTGCCTGGGCGGATCGGCGTCGAGCTCGACGCCGCCGCGCGGGCGCTGCTCGACCTGCGCCTGCTCACCTTGTCGAGCGGTGCTGTCGCCGCCGGCTGGCACGGCAGCTGGCGGTACTCGTGGCCACGCGACGCGAGCTGGGCTTGCGCCGCGCTCGCGTCGACCGGCCACCTGGACGAGGCCCGTGCGATCCTCGGCTTCCTCGCCCGCACCCAGCGCGACGACGGGACGTGGGAGGCCCGCGTGCTACTCGACGGCTCCGGTCCACCGGACGACCGGCCCCGGCAGCTGGACGCGAACGGCTGGGTGCCGTGGGCCGCGTGGGTGTACGCGGGTGTCGTGGGCGAGCTGGACGGGCGGGCGTACCGCATGGTCGTGCACGCCTGCGACCACGTGGCCGCGACCCTCGGCCGGGACGGGCTGCCGCCGGTGACGCCGGACTACTGGGAGACCCGCACCCGGCGGCACACCATCGGCGTCGCCGCGCCCCTGCTCGCCGGCTTGCGCGCCGGCGTCGTGCTCGCCGGCGTCGAGGGGCGAAGTGCGCACGCGGCCCGCTGGGCCGACGCCGCCGCGCGGCTGGACGAGGGCGTCGAGGGTGCGTTCGCGGCCACCGGGTATCACCGCACGCCCGACCCGGGCAGCGGCGCGGACGCGGCGGTAACGTTCCTCGCGCCGCCGTTCGCGCCCGGGCGGCCCGACGTCGCCGACGCGGTGCTCGACGCCCGCAAGCGGCTGACCCGGCGAAACGGCGGCGTCGTCCCCGGCGAGGACTGGACCGGCACGGATTCGTGGACGCCGGAGACCGGGTTCTTCGCGCTCGCGGCCGCGGCGTCCGGGCGGTACGACGAGGCGAGCGAGACGATCGCGTGGCTGACGAGCCATCGCACGTCGCTGGGCGCGTTGCCGGAGAAGGTGACGCAGGACGGAGCGCCCGCCTCCGTCGCGCCCCTCGCGTGGACCGCCGCGATCCTCGTGCTGGCACTGCTCGCGAGGGACCAGGGCCTGCCCGTACCGCAGGGGAGCGCGGCCGATGACAGCTGAGGCGACGATCGAGTTCGACGTGCCCGCGACCATGCGGGACGGCACCGTGTTGCTCGCCGACGTGTTCCGCCCGGCAGGCGACGGGCCGTGGCCGGTCGTGCTCGTGCGCACGCCGTACGGCAAGCAGTACCTCGGCACGCTGGCGTACACCGCGGTGCGGCGCGGCTTCCTCACGGTCCTGCAGGACGTCCGCGGCCGGTTCGCGTCCGGCGGCGAGTGGGAGCCGCTGACGAACGAGGAGTACGACGGCTACGACACCGTGCGGTGGGCGGCCGCGCTGCCGGGCTCGTCGGGCGCGGTCGGCATGCTCGGCGCCAGCTACCTCGGCAACACCCAGTGGATGGCGGCGGTCGCGCGGCCGCCGGAGCTCGCGGCGATCGTCCCGTCCGTCACCTGGTCGGAGCCGCTGGACGGGCCGTTCATGCGCGGCGGCGCGCTCGAGCTCGGCATCATGGCGAACTGGTCCCTGCTGCAGGGCATCGACACCGTCGCCCGCCGCTGGCGGCACGACGTCCCCGAGCTGGGCAGGCGGCTGCACGCGCTCGTCGCCGACATCGACGCGCTGGCGTCCTCGACGTACTGGGAGCTGCCGCCGGGTGAGCCGCCGTCGTTCGCGCGCAACGACGTCCCGCACGGCGGCTTCGTCGCCGCCGTCCACGACCCGGCCGCGGCCGACACCTGCCGCGTGGCGGGACGGCAGGCCGACACCGACGTCGCGGCCTTCCACGTCGGCGGCTGGTACGACATCTTCCTGCAGGGCACGCTCGACAACCACATGGCGATGGTCGACGCGGGCCGGCCGTCGAAGCTGCTCGTCGGGCCGTGGCCGCACGCGGTGCCGTTCCCGCACCAGGTGGGCGAGGTGAACTTCGGGTTCGCCGCGAACGCGGGGCTGGTCGACCTGCGCCGTCCGCTGGTCGACCTCGAGCTGGACTGGCTGGACCGCTGGTTGACCGGCCGTACGCCCGCCGCCGACGAGGCGCCGGTGCGGCTGTTCGTCATGGGCGTGAACCGGTGGCGGGACGAGGACGCGTGGCCGCTCGCCCGCGCCGTCGACACCGGCTTACACCTGCGCGCGGGTGGCGGGCTCACCCGCGAGGCACCGGGCCGGGACGAGCCGGCAGACACCTACGTCTTCGACCCGGCCGACCCGGTGCCGACGCACGGCGGCGCGCTGCTGATGGCGAGCGACTTCCGGCAGGGCCCGCTCGACCAGGCGCGCGTCGAGCGGCGTCCGGACGTGCTCGTGTTCACCGCCGAGCCGCTGCCGGACGACCTCGAGGTGACGGGACGGGTGTCGGTGCGGCTGTACGCGTCGACCGACGCGCCGTCGACCGACTGGGTGGCGCGGCTGTGCGACGTCGACGCCTCCGGCGTCTCGCGCAACGTCACCGACGGCGTCGTCCGGGTGTCCGCGACGCCCGGCGAGGTGGGCGAGCACGTCGTCGACCTGTGGTCGACGAGCATCGTGTTCCGTGCGGGCCACCGGATCCGGGTGCAGGTGACGTCGAGCAACTTCCCGCGCTGGGACCGCAACCCGAACACCGGCGAGTCGCCGCGCACGGCCACGACGTCCCGTCCGGCACACCAGACGGTCCACCACGACGCCGCGCGGCGCTCCCGCGTCGTGCTGCCGGTCGTGCCGTCCCGGGCCGGCGGAATCCCCGGCTGATGGCGGTCACGGCGTACTGCGTGTACCTCGCCGAGCCGGATCTCGACGCGACCGACCTGCCGGCGTACTGAACCGCCTGCGGTCGACCCGAGCTCGTGCACTTCCCACGACGAGCGAAGGCTTCCCACACCCTGCAGACCGTGTGAGGCCCTGGTTGATCATGAGAACATGATCAACCAGGGCCTTGGTCGGGCGAGGAGTCAGCGCGCGAGGGAGCCCATCGGGTCCCAGGCCGGCAGCACGATCGGCTCGGTGTCGAGGGCGGCCCGCAACTCGGCGGGGAGAGCCGACTTGCGGGCGGCGATCTCGAAGACGTACTCGTCGAACCACGAGTCGTTCATCGTGTAGAAGCCCTTGTCGGCGGTCTCGTCGCCCCAGCTGTTCTCCACCCGCCACTTGCGCGGCGCGCCGTCGACGACGTCGACGCCGGTGAACAGCATCGCGTGCGTCATCAGCGACTCGTGGAAGACGAGCCGGTCGGCCTTGCCGAGGTCGAACCGGGTGTCGTAGACGGACTGGTAGTCGAACAGCTTCGCGTCCCAGATGCCGAGGTCGCGCCGCATCATCTGGCCCACGTCGCACCCGAACCACACCGGCTCGCCGCCGACGACGGTATCCATCGCCAGCTTCTTCATCAGGTCGCTCTCGACGTTCAGGTACGTCACCGGCTCGCCGCCGACGACGTTGCCCAGGTAGTCGACGGTGAACGTGCGGCCGTAGGGGCTGGACTCACGCGGGTCGTTGACCAGGCAGACGTAGTCCTCGTACGGGATCGTGACGTACTCCGCCGCGAACTCCTGCGGCGTCATCTCGCCGGCGCGGTGGAACTCGCGGTCCTTGTCCTTCCACTGCCACAGGAACCGGGTCGGCGGCGTACCGAGGTGGATGCGGAGCACCCGGTGCACGACGTCGAGGACGCGCGCCTTCTCGTCGCGCTGGGCATCGACGCCCGAGCCGCGCAGCGCCCGCACGTCGCGCGCGCCCTGGCGCAGCACGTTGCGCAGGATCGCGTTCATCCGGCGGGTGGCCGACGAGCTCTCCGTCTCGGGCATCACCGACTTCGGCACGAGTCCGTGCTTGCGGACGAGGGCGGTGAACATGTTCCACTGCCCGCCGTCGCCGGCGACCTCCTGGAGCAGGAACGCGACGGTGCGGTCGTCGGCGTCGCGGTCGCTCGTGTCGATGACCGCCTCGAGGAAGTAGTTCGCCCGTTCGAGCTTGTCCCAGTACATGACGTGGTTCTGGGAGAACTCGAAGTCGGCGACGTTCATCTTGTCCATCGCGCCCGCACGCAACAGGTTCAGGCCCGCGAACAGCCAGCACCGGCCGCTCTGCTTCTGCGACGTCGCCTTCCAGTCGTCGAGCAGGTGGGAGACCGTCGGGTCGGTGGACGTGACGACGTCGCGGTCGAGCGCGATGTCGTCGATCGACGTCTGGGCGACCGCGTTCTGCATCGTCCGGTACGCCGGGTTGGCTGCGAAGCTCTTGTCCATGAGCTCGAGATCGGCTGGTGTCAGTGCTGCTTCTCGCAAGGATGCTCCTCGATCGCCCCGAAACCGGTCAGACCTGCACCAGCAGGCTACCCGTGACGCCCGACGGCCCGCGTCCCCGCGAGAAGGTCAGAACACCGCTCGTAGCACGGGAACACGGTGCGCGACGGCCGTCGGCACGTGCCTGGTGATCGGCTCGAGGATCAGCATGTGTCAGGACGTGACGGTGCCACAGCACCGCCACGTCCTGACGACGCCGGTCACCGCGACGACCGCAGGCCCGCGACCAGCCACTCGTAGGCGGGCGCCATGCTCGGCGTCTCGCGGTCCCAGCCGTTGACGGTCGCCACGAGCTGCCAGTAGCGCTCGACCCGCCGGTCCGAGAACGTCTCCAGCCGGTCGGCCAGCTCCCGCCGGTACTCCGGCGACGTCGGGTCCGTACCCTGCGTCGCCATCGCGGCGGCGAAGTCCGCGATGATCGGCGCGGCCTCCGCCGAGGTCGGGTCGACGCCGTCGGCGAGTGCCTGGCCGGCTCGTGCGGCGACCTGCTGACCGGCCTGTTGGGCAGCCTCGTCCGGAACTACTCCGCCGGTCCCTGAGCCCCGGCCGGGGCTGCCGCCCTCCTTGCGCAGCTCGTCGCCCCTGACGACCATCTCCCGCGCGCGGGCGCGGTAGTCCGGGTCCTGGACGAGCTCGGCGAGCTCGACCCACGCCTCGACCTGTCCCTGCGTCGGCTCGTCGGGCAGACCCGGCAGCCCGCCCCGCCACATCCGCTCGACCTCGGTCTCCTCGACGCCGCCGAACACGTCGTCGAGGAAGCTCGTGACGAGCCGACGCCGTTCCTCGCCCGTCATCTGTGCCAACTTGTTCATCGTCTCCATCTCCTCGGGTGTGGCCCCACGCTCCGCCACCGCGCGCAGCACCGTCCGGTGCAGCCGCAGCGTGCGGATGTGTGCGTCGAGCGCGTCCGCATGCGCCCGCGCGACCTCGGCGACGGTGACCTCCCGTTCCAGCACCCGCTGGACGGTGCGGAGGTCGACGCCGAGCTCG
>JAFMQP010000133.1 GCA_017354575.1 Acidothermales bacterium
TGCTCGTGCGAGCGTAAGGCCACCCCGAGTGAGAAAGGCCTCCCATGACGAACCGGAAACTCGTCGGGCTGGTCGGGACGCTGGCGACCGCCTGTCTCGCCACCAGCATCGGGCTCAGCGCCGCACATGCCGACCCATCCGGCTCGGGGAGCACGAACGCGCAGCACTACGAGATCGGCCTGTTCGGTGACATGCCGTACGGCGACACCGGCCGCGCGCAGTACCCCAACGTTCTCACGGACATGAACCAACACGATCTGGCATTCTCCGCGTTCGACGGCGACATCAAGAACGGCAGCGAACCCTGCTACGCCGACGTCGACGGATCGGCGCAGGCCGCGGGCAAGCCGGACATCTACAAGTACGCGTTGCAGCACTTCAACACCCTCCGCGCCCCCGTCGTGGTGGTGCCGGGCGACAACGAGTGGACCGACTGCGATCGCCCGGCGACGGCGGGGCCGACGTTCGACGCGGTGCAGCGGTTGCAGTACGAGCGACAGTTGTTCTACCCGACCGACCGCACTCTCGGGCAGCGCACCATGACGCTCACCAGGCAGAGCGCCGCGTTCCCGGAGAACGTCAGGTGGACCTTCGGTCCCGTCACCTACGTGGGGTTGAACGTCCCGGGCAGCAACAACGACTTCATCCCCGACGGCGACACCAGCGACGGCCCGCAGGCCGAGGCGAACGCCGAGTACGCCGCCCGCAACGCCGCGAACCTGGCCTGGATCCACCAGTCCTTCGCCGCGGCCAAGGCCGACGGCTCGAAGGCGATCATGCTGGTGCTGCAGGCCGACATGTTCGGCGACTCGCCCGCCAACCCGGCCGGTACCACCGCGGATCCCACCGACCACTTCGCCGACACCAAGGCCGCCCTCGCCCGTGAGTCGGCCGCCTTCGGCAAGCCCGTCGTCCTCGTCAACGGCGACAGCCACTTCCTCACCATCGACAAGCCGCTCACCGACGACGCCGGCAACGTCATCATGAACGTCACCCGGGTGATGACGTTCGGCAGCGCCCTCAACCATTGGGTGAGTGCCACCGTCGACCCGAACGACCCGCAGGTGTTCACCTTCCACCAGCACGTCATCGCCGAGAACGTCCCGACGTACCACTTCAACAGCTGACCGAAACCGTCAGTGAGCGCTCGCAGCGCCCGGCTTGGGTCAGGCGAGCAGGACGGCGAGGCGCCAGGTGAGCACGCGACGCGGCGGGGTCTCGCCGGTGCGGGCGTCGGAGTCGACGCGCAGCCAGGCGACGCCGCCGCCGGAGTCCAGTGGCTGCACGGACTCAGCGGTCACCGTGCTGGTCACTGCATCGCCTTCGTACACGGGCGCGACGTGGTCGCAGCCGTCCCACGCGAGGACGGTGACCACGTCGGGGATCGCCCTTGTCACCTGGGCCAGGGCGAGCCCGATCGTGTGGCCGCCGTAGACCAGTCGCCGGCCGCCGGCGGCGTGCTCGTCGTGGTGTACCGCCGCGATGTTGAGGGTCAACCGCGCCAGCTCGGGCGCCGCCGACACGACGTCCGCACCCGCGACGTGCCACGTACGTCCCGGCGACATCCCGGCGAAGTGCTCGCCCGGAGACCGTTCGCGGAAGACGTCCAGCCGCCACGACGCCGCCGGTCCGTTGCCCGATGCTGGCCGCGCCGGTACGTCCAGATCGTCGTGGTGCCCGGTGTCGACGTCCTGTGCGCTCATCGGGAGCATCGCGCAGCGGTGGAAGTCCAGTACCGGCCGGTCGTGCTGGTCGGTCGTCCGCACCCGTAACAACGCCATGCCGGTGGCGGCACGTCCCGGCTTCTTGCGGTTCTGCCGCAGGCCGGCGACCTCGGTCACCGTCGACAGGGTGTCGCCGAGGACGGGAAACCGTCGGAATGCCAGGCCACGGTAGAACAGGTTGGCGCGCACGTGCTGCGTGACGAGCGTGGACTGACCGATCGCGAGGTCCCACACCAGCGCCGGATGCGCCACCGGCGCCTTCCCGACGACTGACGCGGCCAGCTCCTCGTCGAGGGGCAGCCGGAGCCGGTCCCCCACGATCGCCTGGTGCACCGCCGCGTGCGCGCGCGTCAACGTCAACGACGGGGCGCGGTCGAACACCCGCCCCACGGACAACTCGTCGAAGAACGGGCCGCGGACGACATCCGTCATGTGTCCGCCCTTCTCGGCGCGAACTCCTCGCGCAGTGCCTCGTCGTCCTGGCCGAGGGCGGGCACGACGCCCTGGCGTGACCGGGGCCCCGCGACGATGCCCGGCGCCAGAGGGACGCGAGTCGTCCCCGACTCCGTCCGCGTCTCCTGCCAACGCCCGTGGGCGACGATCTGCGGATGCACGCCGAGGTCCATGACCGAACGCAGCTCGGCACTGGCGATGTCGGCGGCGTCGAGTTCTGCGACCACCTCGTCCCTGGATCGGCCGGCGAACGCCGACTCGATCTCGGAGGTGAGCGCGTCGACGTGGGCCACCCTCGCGGTGTTCGTGGCGAAGCGTTCGTCGTCGCTGAGCTCGGGCCGGCGCAGTACGTCCGCGCAGAAGCGTTCCCATTCCCGCTCGTTCTGCACCGCGACGAAGACCTTGCCGCCGTCGCCGACGCGGAACGGGCCGTACGGCGCGATGGAGGCGTGCCTGGCACCGGATCGCGGCGGCGGACTGCCCGTGTGCGCGCCGTAGAGGTACGGCTGCGTCAGCCACTCCGCGATCGCGTCCAGCATGGAGACGTCGACGTGCCGTCCCCTGCCGGTCGTCGACCGTGCGAACAGTGCGGCCAGGATTCCGCTATATGCATACATGCCGGCCGCGATGTCGACGATCGAGACTCCGACCTTCGCCTCGTCCTGCTCGGTGCCCGTGACCGAGAGCAGGCCGGACTCGCACTGCACGAGCAGGTCGTACGCCTTCTTGCGCGCGTACGGGCCGGTTCGGCCGTACCCGCTGATCGAACAGGTCACGAGTCGTGGGTGCTCGGCCCGGAGCTCGTCCGGCCCGAGGCCCGCCCTTTCGGCCGCGCCCGGGGCGAGGTTCTGCAGGAACACGTCGGCGTCCGCGACCATCCGGCGCAACAGCGCGAGGTCGTCCGGGTCCTTGACGTCGAGACGGATGCTCTCCTTCGACCGGTTCAGCCAGACGAAGTAGCTCGACTCCCCGAACACCGCCTCGTCGTACCGGCGGGCGAAGTCCCCGCCGTCGGGTCGCTCGACCTTGATGACTCGCGCACCGAGGTCGGCGAGCTGTCGGCTCGCGAACGGCGCCGCGACGGCCTGTTCCAGTGCGACGACGGTGAGACCCGCCAACGGCAAGCCGTCGTCGGCAGCCTCCGCGCCGGTCACGTCCGCGCTCCCGTCACCGGTCACAGCAGCCGACGCAGTGACGCAGCCGCCGTCGACCAGTCGAGTCCTCCGGCGTCGATCGCGTCGTCGCCCAGACAGTCGTGCAGCTTCTCCGCCAACTCCTGGTCGGCCGGCGGGCACGTCGGCGAGCCTGGAATGTCCGCGAGCTGCGCGTACCGGTCCTCGCCGTCGACGGTCACCGTCAGCCGGATGTCGCCGTCGAGCAACCCGGTGCCCTCGTCGACCCGCTGCACCTCGATCATGTCCATCAGGCGTCGCGCATCCGGGCGCCGGACGGCGTCGTCGGTGAACGAGCGCAACCCCGGCCGGCCGTCGAGCAACGCCGCGGCCACGCCGTACTCGAGGCTGAACTTCCCCTGTGCGCCCGTGGTCGGCGCATGGTGGATGAGCGGCGTGACGCTCGCGGTGCTCGTGCGGACGCGGATGTGCTGGACGTCCTCGGCTCGTATCGGAGCGAGGCTCCGTACGGCGTGGATGGGCCGCTGCAACGCGTAGCAGCAGGGGAACAGCTTGACCGCCAGGCCGCCCGGCACCGCAGGGGCCGGTTCCGTCTTGATCGGTTCCGCGCGTCCGGTGACGAGCTCCGCCCACTGGTCGACGGCCGTGGGATCGGCGGACGCACCTCGCGCCGCGAGCGCCGCCGCGCGCACGCCCGCGTCGACGGCCATGCCCACCTGCAACGGCTTCGCGTCGGTGCCGAACGCGCGCTGCACGCCGCCGGACGCGGGAACCGCCAACGCGATCGCCGTGGCAAGCGCGTCGGGGTCGGTGTCCTTCGCGACGCCTGCCGCGACCGCCGCGGCTATCGCACCCGCGGTACACGTCGCGTGCCAACCGCGCGTGTAGTGGTCCCAGCCGAGGTGCTCGCCGAGCCGTGCCATGACGCCGGCCGCGCGCAGGTAGCCGGCCGCGCCGCCACCCGCGTGCAGCGTGGCGGGCACGCAGACGGCGCTGACGTGCGTCGTGGATCCGGAGTGCAGGTCGTCGAAGTCCAGTGCGTGCGCCAGTGTCGCCCACGCGCCGGCCTCGCCGAAGACGTCCACCTGCGCCGTGAGCGGATGCCGCCTGGCCGCCAGCGTCACCGCGACGGTGTCGACGAGCGCACGGTCGGCGAGGGCGAGGTCGTCCGCCGAGGGCACGAGCTCGTAACTCCATGCCGCCAGCCGGTCCGCGATGCCGTCCACGTGCTCCGTGCTCCGTCCTCCGTCAGGGCGCTGCGGAAATTTGGCCGTACAAATGGTCGTTCGGGCCATTAGCGCACAGCTTCCCGCGTCGCGTCAAGACCGCGTGCCTCGGTGCTGGCTGCGCTGGAGACGCACCCGGTACGTGTACATATCGGGGTTGTACCAGTTGATCGCGAGCTCGACGGGACGGTCGCGCTCGTCGTAGTACAGCCGGTCGATGCGCAACAGCGGGGCGCCCGGCTCGCATTGGATCTCTCGCGCTGCCTCTGGCGGTACGCGCCCGACGGTGATGCTCTGGTCCGCCGCAACGATGAGCCCGTCCATTCTCGCCTCGACCAGGCCGATGATCGTCGTCGCCGTCTTGGCGCCCACCGTCGCGAGCTCAGGTATGTCGGTCAGCGTCCGGCCGATGGCGGGCGGGTGGAACGTGGACGTGTGGCACACCGGCGCACCCTGGTGGAGCCGCCGGAACGTCAGGCAGTACAGGCTGTCGGAGTCCAGCCGCAGCCTGCTCGCGGCGTCGATGTCGACCCGGCGCTGCAGGGGCGTGACGACCTCGAGCTCGCTGTCGACGGCGAGGTTCAGCAGGTCCTCGATCGACCCGAGCTGGCGCAGGTACCTGTGCTTGCGGTCGGCGGCGAACGTGCCCCGGCCGGGCACCCGGTAGACGTAGCCCTCGGCGACCAGCTCCTGCATGGCCCGCCGGACGGTCTGCCGGCTGACCCGGTGGCTGGACGCCAGCTCCGCCTCGGTGGGCAGCCGCCTGCCGCCGGCGTAGACGTCGGACGCGACTTCGTCGCGGAGCTGGTCGGCGAGCATCCGGTAGGCGACCTTGGCCCCGTCCGTGCGACGCGCCATGGGCTCCCTCTGCTCGCTCGGCTCCGTCGTGTGGGCAGGGCACAACGATAACCGAGAGGTCGCCCCGAGGCGCCGGAGCGACGCCGCCTGGACACTCGCATATTTGGCCTGCCATAGTTGACGACAAACGTGCCCACGCCCCGGGCGCCGCCGCGCCCGCCTCGGAGGTTGCCCGTGCCCACGGACCTGAGCGACGAGGAACGCGAGCTCGTGCGTACCGTGCGCGACTTCGTCGACCGCGACGTACGCCCGGTGGCGCGGGACCTCGAACACGCGGACACGTACCCGGAAGGGCTCATCGAGCGGATGAAGGAACTCGGTGTGTTCGGGCTCGTGATCGACGAGCCGTACGGGTTCGGCCGTGTCTCCACGCCCTGCTACGCGCAGGTGACCGAGGAGCTGGCGCGTGGCTGGATGAGCCTTGCCGGCGCGATGGGCGGGCACACGGTCGTCGCCGAGCTCATCGCCGGCTACGGGACGCAGGAACAGAAGGAGGGTTACCTGCCGCACATGGCGACCGGCGAGCTACGCGCGACGATGGCGTTGACCGAGCCCGGCGGCGGCTCCGATCTGCAGGCGATGCGCACGGTCGCCCGCCGCGACGGCGACGACTACGTCGTCGACGGCGTCAAGACGTGGATCACGAACGCGCGGCGCTCCGGCCTGATCGCGTTGCTGTGCAAGACGGATCCGGACGCGACGCCGCGCCACTCAGGCATCTCGGTGCTGCTCGTCGAGAAGGTCGACGGTCTCACCGTCTCCCGCGACCTGCCGAAGCTGGGCTACAAGGGCGTGGAGAGCTGCGAGCTGGTGCTGCAGGGCGTACGCCTGCCGTCGACCGCCGTCCTCGGCGGCGTGGAGGGCAGGGGATTCGCGCAGATGATGCGGGGCCTGGAGGTCGGCCGCATCCAGGTGGCGGCGCGAGCGACCGGCGTCGCACGCGCGGCGTTCGACGACGCGTTGCGGTACGCGCAGGAGCGGGAGACGTTCGGCAAGCCGATCTGGAAACACCAGTCCGTCGGCAACCTGCTGGCCGACATGGGCACGCAGCTGACGGCCGCCCGGCAGCTGCTGATGCACGCGGCGCGACGGTTCGACTCGGGCAGCCGCAGCGACCTCGAAGCGGGCATGGCGAAGCTGTTCTGCTCCGAGATGGCCATGCAGGTCGCGCTGTCGGCGCTTCGCATCCACGGCGGCTACGGCTATTCCACCGAGTTCGACGTGGAACGCTACTTCCGTGACGCACCGCTGATGATCGTCGGTGAAGGCACGAACGAGATCCAGCGCGACGTCATCGCGAGGCGCCTCGTCGACGCCGGCCTGCCCGACGCCTGACGTGGTCAGCGCGCATCCGCCAGCAGGCGGCGTGCGCGTTCCAGCACCGGCTTGTCGACCATCTTGCCGTCGACCACGACGACCGCGCGGTCCTCCGCCGCCGCCACGACGCGGCGCGCCCACGCGAGCTGCTCGGCGGACGGCCGGTAGGCGTCGCGCACCACGGGAACCTGCGCCGGGTGGATGCACAGCTTGCCGCCGAAGCCCTCGTGCACTCCCCGAACGGCCTGTGCCCGCAACGATTCCGCGTCACGGATGTCCGTCGTCACGCCGTCGACGGGTGGCGCCGCGCCCGCCGCCGCGGAGGCGAACACGAGCATGCTGCGAGCCCACGCCATCGTTGCCGCCGCCTCGGGGTCGACGCCTAGCTCGGCACCGAGGTCGATGCCGCCGAGCGCGACGCGCGCGACGCCCGGCACGGCGCACACGTCCCTCGCGCCGAGCACGCCCGCCGACGTCTCGACGAGCGGCACGACGCGTGCGCCGGATCCGAGGCTCGCCACCAGTCGGCGCACCTGCTCACCGGACGCCGCCTTCGGCAGCATCACCGGACAGCCCGTGTCGGCCGCCATCGCGACGTCGCGCGCGTACCAGGACGTGTCGGTGGAGTTGATCCGCACCATCGCGGGCCCGCCCGCCGACAGCCACTTCGCGGCGGACGCGCGAGCGGTGTCCTTGTCGTCGGGCGCGACGGCGTCCTCGAGGTCGAGCACGACCACGTCGGCACCGGCGGCACTCGCCTTCTCGAACCGGTCCGGTCGCGTCGCGGGGACGAAGAGGAAGGCCCGGGCCGCGCGGAGATCCATGGGCGTCAGCCTACGGACGGAGTTCGCTCGGAGCCGTTGCCACCCCGGCCGAGGTTGTGGTAGATAAAACCTGTATCCGCTGCCACAGGATCGGATCGGCAGTGGATCGCCAGCTGGGATGAGCGATTGTCGCAGGTGGTGGTGTGGATGTTGCTCGGGAACACAGTGGTGCCGGAGTCGCGTCCGGACGAGGTGGCGGAGGCGTTCGCCGATCTCGTCTACGCCGACCCCGAGCTGCTGGCGGCCGAGTTCGATGCGCTGATCGGTTCAGCGTTCACCCCGATGCGACCTCGCGTCGCCCGGCCGGTTCGCGCGGGCACCGGCGAGCCCCCGTGTCCACGGCACACTCCTCACCTGCCGCCGCCATCGTCGACACGGCCGGCGCCCGCGCCCATGCCCCGGCAGCGCGCCCCTCCGCGGTGACCCGTCCCGCGGACCATACCTGCGCAGACGACGACCAGCCTGCGGTTGGGAGGTGGTAGCGCGACGCCGATCCCGACAGGAATCCAGGTTCCATCTGTACGACTCAGAAACACGAGCCGGCCACCCCGCGACTGGGATGGCCGGCTCGTCTCATGCCCGGCGTCCGGTGGTGATCAGGTGCCCGCCGGGTAGTCCTCCTCGTCCAGCGGCACGGGCAGCCGCTGGTCGACCAGGTCGGCCGCGTCGGCCTCCTCGGGCAGCGGACCGCCGGGTTCGACCCGCCCGTCGACGTCGTCCGGCTCGGCGGCGTCGACGGGATCGGCGGGTTGCCGCTGCTCGAACCAGTCCGCGGGCGGGTCCTCCAGGCCCGGCAGCGGCGCGACCGCAGGGGTGTCGAGGGCGCCGGCGAGGGTGACGTCGACGGCCACGTGACGACGCAGGTCGCTGGTGCGCACCCGCTCGGCGACTGCCGGCGACGGGGCGACCAGGCGCAGCTCCCCGCCGACCAGACGCGCGCGGGCCGCCGTGCGGCGCAGGGCGTCGAGGCCGGTGTCGTCGATGTGGTCGACGCCGGCGAGGTCCAGCAGCAGGCTGCGTTCGTCCCGGGCCAGCGCCTGCAGCAGGATAGTGCGCAACTGCATCACCGTGGCCCGGGCGATGGTGCCGACCGCGGTCACCAGGGTGTGGCCGTCGCGGCGGCGACTCGCCAGGTACAACCGAGGCGTCGTGGACATCACAGGTCACCTCCCGGTCGGTGGACTTGGCCGGTAGCGGACCGGGCCGGCGCGCAGCGGCGGGTCCGGACGGCCGGCCAGGTAGGGCTCGCGTGTGGGTGAGCTGCTCGTGGACGGGCGCGACGGGCCCGGCGCGGGCCGCGTGTGCCGGTCGTAGGCCGCGCGGCGAACCGGATCGCCGAGGACGGCGAACGCCTCGCGGAGCAGTGCCAGCGCCTCCCCCGTTCCGCCCGGCTCGGCGTGACCGCCGGCCGTGGCCGGGTGGTCGAGGTCTTCGGGTCGGGTGTCGGGGTGGACGCGACGCAGCCGCCGCCGGTAGGCGCGGACGACCTCGGCCGCGCTCGCGCCCGGGGAGACGCCGAGGACGGCATAG
>JAFMQP010000134.1 GCA_017354575.1 Acidothermales bacterium
CGCGTAGACCGTGCCCTGGTCGGTCGACGCCGACACGCGGCACCAGAGCACGTTTCCGGGTGCCATGTCCGCCTCCGTGGGAACGTAGGCGTTTCCCGTGCCGACGAGCCGGTTGTCGTACCGGACCTCGGTCGGGGGCAGGTCCCCGGGAGTCTGCGAGGCGTCGTTGCTCCGGAACCATTGGTAGGTCACGTGAGCGTCGTGACGTCCAGTCACGTTCTTCCACTCGCCAGGGGTGGCGACCAGCTGGTGCCCGAGCCTGCCCGAACCGGTGATCTGTGGCGGGACAGTGTTGCGCGGCGGGTCGCCGACCTCTTTGACGCGGACGTACTTGTATTCGATGTGGTCGCTGCCTCCGTGGTTCTGCAGGCCGATGGCCGAGCCAGGGAACTCTCGCGCCGAGCTCGGCGGGTCGCCCGCGCGCTTGGGTTGCAGGGGGATCGCGTTGTCGTACTGGTTCACGAGCACCCCGTCGATGAAGACGGTCCACTGCTGGCCGATCTTCTGGATCTCGAGCTCATGCCACGCACGCGGCGTGCCGGGCGTCCATCCGTTCGCGACATCGGCGTCGAGTCGCGCCTGGGCGCCGGACCCGCCGAATCCGGTCGTGGCGTCGAGGTCGCGCATGTTGTAGACCGAGCCCGTCTTGATGGGATCGCCGCCGAATGCGGGTGGGTCCGGCGAGTCGTTGACCTGGATCTCGTTGCCGCAGTAGACGGCGACCCAAGCCGTGTTCGAACGCGCCGCGCCGATCTGGCCGCACGCATGACCGCGTCCAGACGCGGGATCGCCGAGGGTCGGGTCGTTGCTGTACGTCTGGGCAGGCGGGAACGGCCCGGGCAGTCCGGCCCAGTCATATGTCCACGTCGAGGGGCGATCCTGCCACGCCACCTGTGACGTGCAGGCCGGGGTGGTGGGATAGAGCGGCGTGCAGATCTGCCCGGCCGGGAATCCGATCATGACGCCGCCGTTGGAGTAGCCGGTGGTGTCGGTGCGCACGTCGCGATAGTCGACCCGGAAGATCGCATCGCCGAAGTCCTTCGGATACCAGAGCATTCCGAGTCCGCCCGTGGTCATGAAGCCTTCGCCGTCCCCGTAGGGAACGAATGCGCCCGGCCCGGATTGGACCCACTTGTCGAACGATGCGGGCCCTCCGCTCGACGTCCCGTCGAGGATCGTGGTGAAGCCACTGTCAGACGTCGGCGCCGGACTGGCCGACGCGGACGGCGCCGACGCGAGCACCAGTGACGTCGCCACCGCGGATGCGAGGCCGAACGCGGCCGCGCCGCGACGTCTGCGCGGGGAGTCAGGTCTTGGAACGGTTGACGTAGTTGGCAGGCTCAGCGGCGCCCACGACGTGGCTCGTTGCATCGGAGTCGATCCCCCTCTGTTCGGTCGATCGCGCCCGAGCGTTCGCCGAAGTCGCAGAGGGCATTGGGTGCAAAGAACACCCCATATTTGGAGAAAGATACGCTCACTTGCTCCGGGTAGGAAGGACTACGGGGTGAATATGCAGAGTCTCGACGCTGCGTGGTGGAAGTCCGGCATTACCGGATCACCCCCCGGACTGGAGCCCGCCGAACAGGACGATGGCCACCGTGACGCAGCCTAGGTTCTGGCCGGGCCGGGTAGGGCTGCCGGGGACGTGATGTGGGCGATGGTCTGGAGATCGGTGCACTCTTCGACGGCCTCGTAGCCGTGGCGACGGCCCAGGCCGCTCTGCTTCACGCCGCCGAATGGCATGGCGAGGTCGGAACATCCGAGCCGGTGGGCGTTGACGAAGACGGAGCCGGCTTCGATCCGCCTCGCGACGGCGTCCGCGTGATCCGCGTCGGCTGACCACACCGACGCGGCGAGCCCGTACTCCGTGTCGTTGGCCATCCGGACCGCTTCGTCGTCGGTGGCGAACGGGAGAATCGGGACGGCCGGACCGAACTGCTCCTCCTGGACGAGCCGCGCGTCAGGGCTCACACCGGTCACGATGGTCGGCCGGACGAACAGACCCCGGTCCCAACAGGTGCCGGTCGCGACCTTGCCCGCCTCGACCACGGAGGCGCCGTCCGCACGCGCAGCGGTGACGAGCGACTGGACCTTCCTGCGCTGCGCCGGAGTGGTGACCGGGCCGATGTGGGAGTCGGGCGACAGCCCGTCGCCCACGACGAGCTGACCCGCGGCCGCGGTGAACGCCTCGACGAGCTCGTCGTAGCGGTCCTGGTGGACGTAGATGCGCTTGACGTTGTAACAGACCTGGCCCGAGGACGTGTACACGCCACGCACCAGCTCGTGCGCCATGGTGTCGTCCACGACCGCTGTGTCCAGCACGATCGCCGGGTCGTTGCCGCCGAGCTCCAGGCCGAGCCGTTTGACGGTGCCCGCGGAGCCGGCGATGATCGAGCGCCCCGTCGCGGTACTGCCGGTGAAGAGCACCGCGCGGACGTCGGGGTGCGCGGTGAGCCTGGCACCGACGGTCGCGCCCTCGCCCTGGACAACGGTCACGACGCCCGGTGGCAGCGCCTCGGCGAGCGTGGTGAGCACGTCGGTGAGCGCCAGCGGGACGACCTCGGACGGTTTCACGACGACCGGATTGCCCGCGAGCAACGCCGGGACCAGCATCAGGAACGCGAGGTAGACGGGGTAGTTCCAGGGGACGACGACAGCCGTGACACCGACCGGACGGCGCCGGATCCGTGCGGTACCCAGCTTGTTCACGTGGTCGACCTCGGCGTCGAGCCGGTCGGCGAACTCGGCGTAGTAACGCAGGATCGTGGCGGCGCCCGCGATGTCCAGCCGGGACTCCCAGATCACCTTGCCGTGCTCACGGGTCAGCAGCCGGGCACGGGCGTCGTCGTCCGCCTCGAGCAGCTTGGCGGCGGTACGCAGGAAGTCGGCCCGCTCGTTCGCGGTACGGCGTCCCCAGCCCGGGGCAGCACGCAGCGCCGCAGCCACCGCGAGGTCGACGACGTCTGGTTCCGCGAGGGCGACATGCCCGACGACCTGTCCTCTGTCCGCGGGGTTACGCACCGGCTCGTACCTGCCGGCCGCCGGCACCCGGTCCTCGATGAGGCTGTGCGCGCAGATCTCGTGAGCGGAACGCATGTTCCGAGAGCGTGTACCTTCCGGTGTCCGCTGTCAAGGAGGTCCGCAGCACGAAGAGAACCGAATGGGTGCCATCACGAATGCATTGTTGACAGGCTCAACCACGCCCGCAACAATCAGTCCGGTACAGCTATTCCGTTGAACGGAACAGCCTCTTTCTCCAATGATCACTGTGAGGGAGTCGCGATGAGGGGACTCGTCCGGAGCACCTACGCCGTCAGCATCCTGGTGGTGCTGGCGATGCTCGCCGCGGCCGGGTGCGCCCACAAGGCGGCCAAGACGGAGAACGGCCAGCGCGTCGTGCGGTTCGCGTCCGTCGGCGGGCTGACCGATGCGGGCGTCTACATCGCGCAGGCCAAGGGCTACTTCAAGGACGCCGGCATCAAGGTCGAGCGGCAGCGGATGGGATCGGGCTCGGAGATCACGACCGCCATTGCGAGCGGCAACCTCGACGTCGCCGGCATGGCCGTCACCGCGGGCATGTTCAACTCGGTGTCGCAGGGCCTCGGGATCCAGATCGTCGGCGACAAGCAGAGCGTGAGCACCCAGGCCTCCGCGACTCGGCTGCTCGCGCAGAAGTCACTCGTGAAGGGTGACGAGAAGTCGACCCTGGAGAACCTGAAGGGCAAGAAGGTCGCCGTCACGGACTCGAAGAACGCGACGCTCGTCATGTTCGACACGCTGATGAAGAAGTACGGCATGTCCTCCAAGGACGTACAGGTCGAGACGATGACGTACCCGGAGATGAGCGCCGCGCTCATCAAGGGGTCGATCGACGCCGGCGTGATCATCGAGCCTTTCCTCACCGCCGCGTTGGCGTCGGGCAAGGTCGCGGACGTGGACGACCTCTCCGGCACCGTCCCGCCCGGAGGCGCGAGCATCGTCCCGCTCATCTACAGCCAGGACTTCATCAAGGACCGCGCGGTGGCGCAGAAGTTCATGACGGCCTACATGAAGGGCGTGCGCCTCTACAACGACGCCTTCTTCAAGCACAAGGACACGCAGGCCATCGCGCAGATCATCGCGAAGGCATCCGGGCAGACGGTTCAGACGGTGCTGAAGACGAAGCCGTTCGGGTTGCAGCCCGACCAGCAGGTGAACACGCAGTTCCTCGAAGAACAGCAGAACTGGTTCGCCGCCAACGGGCTCGTGAAGAAGAAGGTCGCCATCGGTGATCTCGTCGACGACTCGTTCGCGAAGCAGTCGGTCCAGAAGCTCGGCAAGTACTGAAGGCCGAAGGACGCGAGGGGCTAATCGATGACTGAGCGAGAGCGTACTCAGGTCCGGGTGGGGCCCGTGGCCGAGTTCCGTGACGGTGACCGCCGCATCATCGACGTAGGTGGCACGCAGGTCGGCGTGTTCCGCGTCGACGGCCGATTCGTGGCGTACGAGAACCAGTGTGCGCACCAAGGTGGTCCGGTGTGCGAGGGTCAGTACTACCCCAGGATGGAGGCCGTGTTCGACGACACCGGGCGGAGTCTCGGTGAGCGCGCGAACTACGACGTGCCGCACCTGGTCTGCCCGTGGCACAGCTGGGAGTACGACATCCACACCGGTGAGATGGTGGGGCTGCGCGGGTTGAAGCTCCGGGCGTTCCAGACCGAGCAGAAGGACGGAGACGTCTATGTCATCGTCTGAACGCGACGGGCTCGACTCGGTCTGCGCGCGCTTGGAGGCGGTTGCGGACGCAGGTCCGGACGCCGTGGACGACGAGCAGTGTCGGAGACTGTTCGCCGCCGCGTTCCGGCTCCTCGCGGCACGCGCGATCGACGGGAAGACGACTGAGCCGTTCGTCCAGGACACACCCGTGAACGCGACCGATGTCGTCGTGGTGACGAGCATGCTGCTCGAACAGCAGAACCTCGAGGTCTTCGAGCTCGCCCTGTGGCAGAGCCTCGGCGGCCGGCCATGGGCAGGAAGGATGGCATGAGTCCCAAGCAGCGTCCCGATTTCTACGACCGCTCGTCGGTACCGACGGGCAACCTGCTCGCGAACGCACGCAAGCAGGCGCTCGCCCGCGGGCTGTACGACTTCCCGATCATCGACGTCGACGCGCACCACCGAGAGGACACGGCGTCCTGGCAGGGGCTCATCCCGTACATCGAGGACGACGCGATCCGGATGTTCGCCGAGGACGTGACCCGGCGGGAGAGCGCGGCCGGCATGATGGGGCTGGAGATCAGATGGCACTCCAACTCCGGCCGCATCGTGCGTCCCGGCGTGAACGGCTTCGCGGACTCGTTGAGCGACGACGGTCGTGACCCGTTGGTGCGCAGGACGATCTGGGCCATGGACGAGATGGCCATCGACTACACGATCCTGTTCCCGACGGCGATGCTCTTCCTCGGTCTCCACCCGCAGCCACAGGTCGAGGCCGGCCTCGCCCGCGCGTACTCGAAATGGCTGACACGGGAGATCCTGCCGCAAGACGAGCGCATCAAGACGATGCTGTACCTGCCGTTCAACGATCCGCAAGCTGCGCTGCGGATCGTCGAGGACTTCTCGGACGACCCTGCCGTGGTCGGGTTCATGGTGACCAGCGTCAGGTACAAGCCGGTGCACTCGAACGAGTTCGCGCCGATCTACGCCGCGCTCCAGGAGCGCAACATGCCGCTCGCGTTCCACGCCGCCTACAACTGGAACGACCAGTCGTTGTCGTTGCTGAACAAGTTCATCTCGGCGCACGCGCTCGGCTTCACCACGTCGAACATGGTCCACCTGACGAACATGCTCATGAACGGCATCCCCGAACGGTTCCCGCGGCTGAAGCTGCTGTGGGTGGAGTCGGGGCTCGCGTGGCTGCCGTTCATGATGCAGCGGCTCGACAACGAGTACCTGATGCGGACGGCGGAAGCACCCGCCCTCACCAAGCTTCCGAGCGACTACATGCGCGACATGTGGTACTCGAGCCAGCCGATGGAACGCAGCGCCAAGCAGTCCGTCATGGAGGCGACGTTCGACATCATGGACGCCGAGCGTACGCTGCTCTACTCCTCGGACTACCCGCACTGGGACTTCGACGCCCCGTCGACGATCTATGACCTGCCGTTCCTGACCGAGGACGCCAAGCGGCGCATCCTCGGTGGCAACGCGCTCGACCTCTTCGGGTTCAAGGCGGAGTCGTCTGCTACGCCGCCGGACGACGATGCGACGGTCACCGCGACGGAGCACGGCGAACCGGTTGCGCCGCCGATCGGCCCGTGAAGCCGGCCGGTCGGCCCCGTAGTCACGGACCGAGGTCGGCGGGGTCGGTCATGACCTCGACCAGGCGCGGTCGGTCGTCCGCCAAAGCGTCGGCAAGGGCCTTCCGCAGGCCGCCGATCTCGTGCACCCTGACGCCGTGGACGCCGAAACCCTCGGCGACCGTGGCGAGATCCGCCCCTGCGATGTCCTTGCCCGGGTAGGTCTCGCTGCGCGCCGCATGCCGGTCGTACCGTCGCAGCGCCGCCGCGACGGCCGCGTACGACTCGTTGTTGAGCACGACGAACGTCACGGGGAGGCGGCGCCTCGCGGCGACCCACAGCGCATGCACACCGAACTGCAAGGAACCGTCACCGGTGACGGACACGACCCGGTCCTGCGGACGCGCGACCTGTACGCCGAGAGCGGCGCCGGTGCCCCAGCCGAGCGCGCCGCACGACGTCGTGACGACCTGGTCGGGCACCGCCTGCGGAATCCGCTCGAAGAGGGCGGCGTTCGACGTCGTCGCGTCGGCGACGATCCTCGTCCGGTCGTCGACGTGCGTGGCGAGCACGTCCAGCGCCTCGTGCACGGTCAGTTGGCCCGATGCGTGCTCGCGCAGTGGCGGGCGCAGGCTCTCCGAGGGTGGCCAGTCGGTGGTGCTCTCGTTCCCGTCGAGCGCCGCGAGCAGGTCGGTGAGGAGCGCCCTGTGGTCTCCGCTGAGCGCGACGTCCGCGCCGTACGCCTTCCCGAGCTCGACCGGGTCGGCGTTGCTGTGGATGACCAGCGCGTCGTCCGCCGGCGGTGCGATGCTGCCCTCCTCGAACTCGTGGAAGCACCGGCCGCCGAGGAAGGCGACGAGGTCGGCGTCTCGAACGGCCGGGTGCCCGGACGCGTAGAAGCCGGCGTACGCCGTGTGGTCGGTCGGAAACGCGGACCGCTCGAACGCTCTCCTGTCCTCATGGACGACGACCGCGCCCAGGCGCTCGGCGAGCCGGACCAGCTGGGCACATGCGCCATGCCTCGCGACGTCCGCACCCGCGACGAGCAACGGCTTGCGCGCACGTGCGAGCAGCGTGGCGGCGGTCGCCACGGCTTCCGCGTCCGGCCGGACCGCGGACACGGCACGCGAGCGGTGCGACGGCGTCGTCACCTCCGTGGCCGGTCGGGCGAGCAGATCCTCGGGGAGCCCGAGCCACACGGGACCGCCCGGCTCGGTCGTCGCGACCTGCAGGGCACGGGTCAGGTCGGTCGCCACCTCCTCGGTCCTGAGGCTCTGCCACCGCCAACGCGCGTACGGCGCCACGGCCGCGCCGACGTCGGGTGGCGCCGTGAAACCGCGCTTGCTCTGGATCGACCGGGCCTTCAGGCCGTTGAGCACGACCACGGGCGAGTGGGCGAGCTGCGCGGCGTAGACGCCGCCGAGGCCGTTAGCGAGGCCGACGTTCGTGTGCAGGTAGGCGACGCCCGGTGTCCCACCGGCGAAGCGCGCGTAGCCGTCGGCCATCGTCACAGCCGTGAGTTCGTGCGGCGTGAGCCAGACGTTGAGGTCGGGGCGGTCCAGGGACGCGTCCAGGAACGGCGCCTCGGTACTGCCCGGACAGGTGAACACGTCCCGTACGCCCCAGGAGGCGAGCACGTCGAGGACCACGTGCGCCGCGGAACGTTCCTGCGGGGTGACCGACATCGGACCTCCGGCTTGACGAAGGGAACAAGTGTTCCGCAAGATTCGCGCCATCCCTGCGTCGTTGTCAACGGGCTTGACAGCTTGGGTTGCACAAGAAATAGTTCTACGAAACAGTCATCCTGTTTAACGGAACAAGTTCGGGGGTTGCGGTGACGGACTCGACCAGAGAACCCGTGGCCAAGGCGTTCGACCTACTGGCCGCGATGATCGACCGTGGTGGGCAACCAACGGGGGTGCGTGAGTTGGCGACGCACATGGGGACGGCTCCCAGCACCGTGCACCGCCTCCTCACCGTCCTCGAACGCCGATCCCTGCTGCAGCGCGACGAGGCCGGTCGATACTCACTCGGCCTCGAGCTGTTCCGCTGGGGTCAGCAGATCTCCTCGCTCTTCTCGCTGCGCGAGACGGCGCTCCCGCGGGTGCGTGAACTCGCGCGGAAGACGAACGAGACCGCGCTGCTCGGCGTCTACAACGCCACCACCCAGCTGATGATGTACACGGCGAGTGTCGAGTCGTCGCACCCGCTGCGTTACGTGCTCGAACTGGAGAAGTGGCGTCCCGTGTACGCGGGCGCGAGTGGCCTGGCGATCATGGCGTTCCTCAGCGCGGAGGAGCAGGAGTCGGTCATCGAACGCAGCAAGCTGACTCCGCTGACGGAGCGCACGATCACCGACGCGGACCAGTTACGGCGGGAGCTCGCCAAGATCCGGCGTCGTGGTTACGCGCTCAGCAGCGGCCAGAACATCCCCGGCGCGGTCGGCCTGGCCGCGCCGATCCTCGGCGTGCGTGGCCAGGTGGTCGGTGACGTCTGCCTGACGATTCCCGACCAGCGGTTCGACCCGGTGGAGCAGGACGACCTGATCGGCTCCCTGGTCGAGTGTGCACGCGACATCTCCAAGCAGCTCGGCGCCACGGTGGAGCCGGGCGACTGGCCGCCGGCTCCCACCGAGTGACGGGTGCCGCGACGGCGATCGTGCGAACAGGACGGTGAACCAGGTTGAGCAGTACCGAATCGACGGCGACGGACGGTGCCGCGGAGACCGGAACAGTAGACGGGTCAAGGCGTCTGCAGACCGGCTCGGTCGTGTGCGACGTGG
>JAFMQP010000379.1 GCA_017354575.1 Acidothermales bacterium
TGATGTGCACGACCGGCGCCGTCGCGGCGTTCACCGCGCCGGTCGCGTGGCATCGGCTGCTGTTCCGGCAGCGCCGCCGGCCGGAGATCGTGCGCATCGGCAACGTGGTCGCGGTGATCGGCCTCGCCCTGCTCGCGACCGCGCTCACCGGCGTCGTCCTGCTGGTATTCGACGTCGTCTTCGGCCACGTGCTCGCCGGAGTCATGAGCGGGCTGTCGGCCGTCGCGTTCGTCCTGCTCTGGTTCCTGCTGCCGATGCCGTTCCGGCGCAGAGCCGACGACTAGCGCGCCGGGCGGGTCGGGCCGCCGACGCCTCGCTCCCCTAGTGCGGGCCGGTGCCGCGGATGTGCTCGAAGATCAGGTTGGTCTCGGTGTGCGCGACGTCCGGGTCGTCGCTCAGGCTGACGACGACGAAGTCACGCAGCTCCTGCGGCGTCGTCGTGGCCACGTGCAGGTAGAAGTCCATCGGCCCGGCGAGGAAGAACACGTTGAGCACCGGACGCAGCTTCGCCACCTTCGCCGCGAACGCGCCGATGTGGCCGCGCGCGTGCGCCCGCAGGCGTACCGCGATCATCGCCTGGATCGACCGGCCGATGGCGACGGGGTCGATGTCGGCGAAGTAGCCGCGGACGACGCCGCGCGCCTGCAGCGACCTGACCCGCGCGAGACAGGTCGACGGCGCGATGCCCACCCGCTCGGCGAGGGCGTTGTTGGGCAGCCGCGCGTCGTGGGCGAGGTGGTCGAGGATCCGGCGGTCGATCGCGTCCAGTGTGGCGGGCCGAACATTCTTCGGAGGCGTCCCTCCGCGAGCGGCGGGGGTCGACGATCGTTCGGACATCCTTCGAGTCTGCCGAATTCGTGTCCGGCTGTGTAGCGCTTGGCCGACGAATGTCCCAGGATCATGCCGTTACGACGGGTCGAGGAAAGGGTTCGCCATGAAGGTCGGTGTACCCCGTGAGGTCAAGCCGAACGAGCGCCGCGTGGCGATCACGCCGTCCGGTGTGCACGAGCTCGTCGGTCACGGCCACGAGGTCTTCGTCGAGCACGACGCGGGCGTCGGCTCGTCCATCCGGGACGACGACTACGTCGCCGCCGGTGCCACGATCCTGCCGGACGCCGACAGCACCTGGGCGACAGGCGAGCTGGTTCTCAAGGTGAAGGAGCCGGTCGCCGAGGAGTACCACCGGCTGCGCAAGGACCAGGTGCTTTTCACCTACCTGCACCTCGCCGCGTCCCGTGAGTGCACGGACGCGCTGCTGTCGGCCGGCACCACGGCGGTCGCGTACGAGACCGTGCAGACGGCGAGCGGCGCGCTGCCGCTGCTCGCGCCGATGTCCGAGGTCGCCGGGCGGCTCGCGACCCAGGTCGGTGCGTACCACCTGATGCAGGCGCAGGGTGGGCGCGGCGTGCTCATGGGCGGTGTGCCGGGGGTGCGGCCCGCACGCGTCGTCGTGCTCGGCGCGGGCGTCGCCGGCGCGAACGCCGCGACCATCGCGCTCGGCATGCACGCGGACGTCGTGCTGCTCGACTCCAACATCGACAAGCTGCGCCAGGCCGACGCGATCTACCGTGGCCACTGCACGACGGTCGCGGCGAACGCGTACGAGGTGGAGCACGCCGTGTTGGCGGCCGATCTCGTCGTCGGGGCGGTGCTCGTCCCGGGCGCGAAGGCGCCGAAGCTGGTGAGCAACGAGATGGTCTCGCGGATGAAGCCGGGCTCGGTGCTCGTCGACATCTCCATCGACCAGGGCGGCTGCTTCGAGGACTCCCGCCCGACGACGCACGCCGACCCGACCTACCGCGTGCACGACTCGGTGTTCTACTGCGTCGGCAACATGCCGGGCGCGGTGCCGCACACGTCCACGTACGCGCTCACCAACGTCACGCTGCCGTACGCCGTCGCGCTGGCGAACCACGGCTGGCACGAGGCGCTGCGCCGCGACCCCGCGCTGGCGCTCGGGCTGAACACGTACGAGGGCGCCGTGACGTACGCACCCGTCGCCGAGGCCCACGGCTACGAGACGGTCCCGCTGAGCCGGGCCCTCGCCTGACCCGACGCTGGGGACCCCCATCGGGGCTCTGGCCACCGTTGGGGACCCCACGGGGTGCCAGCACCACAGTGGGGGTCCCCAGCGTCAGGTCAGAGCAGGACGGTGACGGTGTGGATCGCGAGACCGGCGAGCGCACCGACCACGGTGCCGTTGATGCGGATGAACTGCAGGTCGCGGCCGACGTGCAGCTCTATCTTGCGGGCCGCCTCCTTGCCGTCCCAGCGGTTGACGGTGTCGGAGATGACGGTGGCGATCTCGGTGCCGAAGCTGGACACGACGTAGCCCGCGGCGTCGACGGCGTGCCCGTCGATCCGCTTGCGGAGCGGGGCGTCCTCGGTCAGCCGGCGACCGAACTCGACGAGCGCGTCGACGCCGCGCTGGCGCAGCAGGCCGTCCGGCTCCTCGACGGCGTCGATGAGGCTGCGGCGGACGGCGTTCCAGAGGGCAGTCGCGGTCGGCCCGACGCGCGGGTGGCCGAGCACCCGGCGCTTCAGCCGTTCGGCGGACGCCATCGTCTCGGCGTCGTGCTGGAGGTCGTCGGCGAGCCGGGCGAGCAGGTCGTCGAACGCCTTCCGCGCCGGGTGCTCGCGGTCGGCGCGCACCTCGCCGACCCACGCGACCACCTCGCGTTCGACCCGCCTGGTGACCCGCTCGTTCACCCAATGCGGCGACCACTTCGGCGCGCGCGTGCCGACCAGGTGGGCGACGCGGTCGGGGTTGTCGGCGAGCCAGCGCTCGATCTCCGCGAGCGCGAGGTCGACCAGCCCGTGGTGTGCCCGTTCCGCGACGACGTCGCCGAGCAGCCGCCCCGCGACCGGGCTCATCGACTCGTTCATCAGCCGCGGGATCAGCACCTGTTCGACCAGCGACGTGACGTCCTCGTCGCGCAGCACCGACAGTCCGCCGCGTACCAGGCGAGCCGCCTCGGCGACGGCGCGGGCGCTGTGCGCGGGCTCGGCGAGCCAGCGGCCGACGCGCAGGCTGAACCCGGCGGAGGACACCTTGTCGCGGACC
>JAFMQP010000135.1 GCA_017354575.1 Acidothermales bacterium
GCGATACCGTGCTTCAACGGAGGAGGACGGATGAGCTTCTGGGAGTACCTGTCGCAGCAGTGGCTGGACATCGGCGTGATGTTCGTCCAGCACGCCGAGGTCGTCCTCATCGCGGTCGGTATCGCGAGCGTCATCGGCATCGGCCTGGGAATCGCCGTCGAGGGCCACGAGCGGCTCTCCCGCGGCGCGCTAAGCCTGACCGGGACGATGCTGACGCTGCCGTCGTTCGCGTTGTTCGGCCTGCTCATCCCGATCCTCGGGCTCGGGCTGCCGCCGACCATCGTCACGCTCGTGCTCTATGCGATCTTCCCGATCCTGCGGAACACGGTTACCGGCCTCGCCTCGGTGCCGTTCGCCGTCGAGGACGCGGCCATGGGCATGGGCCTGTCCCGGTCGGCGCGGATGCGGCTCGTAAGGTTGCCCATGGCCTGGCCCGTCATCATCACCGGCATCCGTGTCGCCACGGTGATGACGGTCGCGATCGCCGCGATCGCCGCCGCGGTCAGCGGGCCCGGCCTGGGCGAGCTCATCTTCAGCGGCCTGGCCCGCATCGGCGGCGCGAGCGCGCTCAACGAGGTGCTCGCTGGTACGGTCGGCGTTGCTGTGCTGGCGCTCGCGTTCGACCTGCTGTTCGTCGTCATCCGCCGACTCACGACCTCGCGAGGCTTGACATGAGCTCTCCGGAGAACACCACCACACCGCCGGACGACGTGATGGTCCGGCTCGACCACGTGCGCAAGCAGTACGCCGGCCAGGAGACACCCGCGGTGGCGGACCTGTCCCTCGACATCAAGGACGGCGAGATCGTCGCGCTCCTCGGCCCGTCCGGATGCGGCAAGACGACGACGCTCCGGCTCATCAACCGGCTGATCGAGCCCACCTCCGGCCGGATCTTCCTCGGCGGCGAGGACGTCACCAGGGTCGATCCCGACCAGCTGCGCCGGCGCATCGGCTACGTCATCCAGCAGGTGGGCCTGTTCCCGCACATGCGGATCGCCGAGAACGTCGGGCTCGTCCCGCGCGCCCTCGGCTGGGACAAGGCGCGCATCACGAAGCGCGTGGACGAGCTGCTCGACCTCGTGGGTCTCGAACCCTCGGTGTACCGGCGCAGGTATCCCAAACACCTCTCCGGCGGGCAGCAGCAGCGCGTCGGCGTGGCGCGCGCGCTCGCCGCCGACCCGCCGGTGCTGCTGATGGACGAGCCGTTCGGTGCGCTCGACCCCATCACGAGGGAGCGGCTGCAGGACGAGCTCGTCGCGCTGCAGGCGCAGATCGGCAAGACCATCGTGCTCGTCACCCATGACATCGCCGAGGCGGTCAAGGTCGCCGACCGCATCGCGCTGTTCGCCGAGCACGGTCGGATCGCGCAGTACGACACGCCCGCCGCGATCCTCGCGCAACCCGCCGACGAGTTCGTCGCGTCGTTCGTCGGCTCGGGCGCCGCCATCCGCAGGCTGCGGCTGGAGACCGTCGACTCCGTCTCGCTGCAACCCGCGCGCGCCGACGAGAACCCGCCCGACGACGTCCCCGTCGTAAGGCACGACCAGAGCCTCTACGACGCGCTCGACGCCATGCTCACCTCGCGCACCGACCACGCCGTCGTGCTCGACGACGCCGGCGTACGGGTGGGCACGCTCACGCTCGCGGCGGTGGTGCGCGACGAGGCGGCGTCCGACGTGCCGGAGACCGCACGATGACGGTCACCGCCGCCGAGCCGGAGACGACCGACGCCGCGACAACCGTTCCCACGGAACGGAAACCGCGCACGCTCGCCGGCATCCTCACCACGCCTGTGTTCCTCGCCGTGGTGTGCGTCGCGCTGTTCCTGTACATCCGCGGACAGCAGCTCGACGCGATCGAGAAGCGGTCGATCAACCAGCAGGTCATCGTCGCGGCGTTCATCGAACACCTGAAGCTGGTGGGCGCTTCCACGCTGCTGGTCATCGTCATCGCGATCCCGCTGGGCGTACTGCTGACCAGGCCGGTGATGCGGCCGGCCGTCGCACCGCTGCTCGGGTTCTTCAACGTCGGCCAGGCGGTCCCGTCCATCGGGATCCTGGTGCTGCTCGCGGTCGCGGTCGGCATCGGGTTCCAGAAGGCCGTGCTCGCGCTCGTGCTCGCGTCCGCGCTTCCCGTGCTGCGCAACACGATGGTCGGCCTGCAGGGCGTCGACCACACCCTCATCGACGCCGGTCGCGGGATGGGCCTGTCGAAGACGAGCGTGCTGTTCCAAGTCGAGCTCCCGCTCGCGGTGCCGGTGATGCTGGCCGGGCTCCGCATCGCGGTGATCCTCAACGTCGGCACCGCGACGCTGGCGACGTTCACCAACGCGGGCGGGCTCGGTGACCTCATCGAGTCGGGCATCGTGTTCAGTCGCACGCCCATCCTGCTCACC
The DNA here is from genome assembly GCA_017354575.1 of Acidothermales bacterium. Classification (GTDB taxonomy): domain Bacteria; phylum Actinomycetota; class Actinomycetes; order Streptosporangiales; family WHST01; genus WHST01. The sequence continues at coordinate 2,396 of JAFMQP010000135.1, forward strand.
GGCAGCGTCCTGACCGCCGTTCTCGCGCTGGGCTTGGACTGGCTCCTGGGTCTCGTCGAACGCCTGGTGTATCCGCGAGGGCTGTAGATAGAAGGAGAAGAGAACCGTTATGAGAATCTCCAGACGCAAGGCCGCGGCCGTGGCCCTCGTCGCCGGCATCACGATGCTGCTGCCCGGATGCTCGCTCAACAGCTCGCCGTCGGCGAAGAAGGGGTCCCTCGCCGACAAGGCGGACCTCAAGGGGACGACGGTCACCGTCGGGTCCAAGGAGTTCACCGAGCAGTTGGTGCTCTGCAACATCACGTCCCTGGCGCTGAAGTCGGCGGGCGCGACGGTGAAGACCAAGTGCGGGCTGTCCGGCAGCAACACGGCCCGTACCGCACTGACGTCCGGCAGCATCGACATGTACTGGGAGTACACCGGAACCGCCTGGGTGAACTACCTCAAGCACACCAAGCCCATCACCGACTCGGTCCAGCAGTACGACGCGGTCGCGAAGGAGGACCTCGCGAAGAACCAGATCAAGTGGCTCGACCGGTCGACCGCGAACAACACCTACGCGCTCGCGGTGAAGACCACCACGGCGAACCAGCTGCAGGTGAAGACCCTGTCGGACTACGCGAAGCTCGCCAAGAGCGACCCGACGAAGGCGTCGGTCTGCATCGCCAGCGAGTTCGCCGGACGTAGCGACGGCTGGCCAGGAGTGGAGAAGACGTACGGGTTCACGATGCCGAAGGCCAACGTAGCGACGCTGGCCGAGGGCGCGATCTACAACGCCGTCGGCAAGGGCAAGCCGTGCAACTTCGGTGAGTCGTTCACGACGGACGGGCGGATCAAGGCGCTGAAGCTCACCACCCTCACCGACGACAAGAAGTTCTTCCCGGTCTACAACCCGGCGTTGAACGTCCGCCAGTCGGTCGTCAAGGCCCACCCGGGCATCGCGACGGTGATGAACGAGGTCACCAAGGGGATCGACACCAAGACGCTGCAGGACCTCAACAGCCGCGTCGACGTCAGCGGCCAGGACCCGAAGAAGGTCGCCGAGGACTGGATGAAGAGCAAGGGCTACATCGGGAAGTAGACCTGCGCGTCCAGCCGTCCTGATCGCGAAGATCCCGGCCCTCCGGCGGGCCGGGATCTTCGCGATCACGGGGAGCTGTGAATCGCCGCCGACCCCTGCGGTGCTCCGTGATCATCCAGGATACTGTTCTCGTCGGCGTGGGGGTTCTGCTAGATGGCACCGGGGATGAGCATGGAAAGCAATGCCGTGAGTGTGCGGCGTCTGATCGCGACGGCCTCCGCGCTTTCCGTGGTGATGGTCCTGGCGACGGCCGTCGGCTACGCACCGGGCAGCTCGGGCGGCTCGGCGAGCGCGGCCCGGCAGGCCGCCGCGACACGCTCGGCCACACCCACCCCGCCGCCGAAGGCCACCATCGCCATCACGCCGGGCGACAAGTCGAGAAGCGTCCGTCCTGACCGTCATGTGGTCGTCCGTGCCGCAAACGGGCGGCTGACGGGCGTCTCGGTCACGTCGAAGGACGGCCGTGACCTGACGGGTACGTACAGCTCCGACCACACGACCTGGACGTCGCAGTGGACGATGAGACCGTCCGCCAAGTACCGGGCGACGGCGTCCGCGGAGAACCGCGACAACGTGCCGACGCGGGCGAGGTCGACCTTCCGGACACTGAGCCCGGCCGAGACGTTCAGCGCTTCGATGAGCTGGATCGCGCCGAGCGGCGCCACGGTCGGCGTCGGCTTCCCGCTCGTCGTCGACTTCAGCTCGCCGGTGCACTTCAAGGCGGCGGTGGAGCGCGCGCTCGAGGTCAAGATGTCGACGCCGGTCGAGGGAGCCTGGCACTGGACGAGTGACGACGAGGTGGTGTTCCGGCCCAGGGCGTACTGGCCGGCGCACGAGAAGATCCGCGTCCTCGGCCACTTCACGGGCATACGCGCGGCGAAGGGCGTCTACGGCGACGAGAACCTGACGGCCGCGTACGCCGTCGGCGAGCAGGTCATCGTCAAGGCCAGCGCAAAGACGCACCAGCTGTCCGTGTACCAGAACGGCAAGCGGATCAACCACTGGCCGGTCAGCATGGGCCGCGGCGGGGAGTGGAAGTACTTCACGACCAGCGGCATCCACGTGACCATGAGCAAGAGCAGCCCGGAGCGGATGGTCTCGCCCGGCATCAAGAAGGGCGAGCCCGGCTACTACGACGAGCTCATCTACTGGGCCGTGCGCATCTCCAACAGCGGCGAGTTCGTCCACTCGATGCCCAGCACCGTCTGGGCACAGGGCAACTCCAACGTCAGCCACGGATGCATCAACTCGCCGCCGGACAAGGCCGAGTGGTTCTACGACTTCGAGCACCCGGGCGACGTCGTCGTCGTCACCGGCACGCCGCGCAAGCTCGAGGCGGACAACGGCTGGGGCTTCTGGCAGGCGTCGTGGAATTCCTGGCTGGCCGGCAGCGCCACCGGCGAGCCGGTCAACCGGTGACCCGCCCGGCCACGCCGAACGCACACCCGTCGGTCCGACCGACACGGCACAGCTCCGACTTCACATGGCGCGGCCCCTCTTCACATGGCGCGGCCCGATTGGAATCGGGCAATCGGGGGCATCTCTTCGAGTGGCGCCATGTGAAGTCGAGTGGCGCCATGTGAAGTCAGCGGGGGACGCGAGGGCGGGTCAGCCCGCGTCGGCGAGGCGCTCGTGTACGGGGATCGCGTCCGGCGTACCGAGCCGGTCGAGGGTCGCCACGGCGCTGGTCCAGCAGGCCCGTGCGCGCCGGCGCTGGCCGAGAGCGTCGAGGACGTCGCCGAGTTCGACGGTCGTGGTCGCGACGTCGTGTTCCGCGCCGATGTCGCGGAACGCCGTGAGCGTGCGCTCGTACCAGTCGACGGCGTCCGCCGGATGGTCGTCATCGCGCAGCATCCGCGCGTACGCCAACGACGCCAGCGACGTCACGATGCCGTTGCCGAGACTCTCCGCCTCCTCGAGCGTGCGGCGGATGAGCCGCACCGCCTCGCTGCACCCGCCCATGTAGTGCAGCGCCTCGGCGACCGTGATCTGGCTCGTCGTCGACAGGTCGGGCGCCTCGAGCGCGCGGGCACGGTTGATGCCGCGCTCCCCCACCTCGACCGCCGCGCGGTACTCGCCCATCCGCAGATGATGGTCCGCGATGTTGGCGAGTGCGATGATCGCGCCGCGTTCGTCACCGATGGACTCGTAGACGAGCAGCGACCGACGCAGGCTCTCGCTACGCTCCTCGGGCTCGTCGGCACAGTGCGCGAGGTTGTTGAGCGCCGTGGCCTCCGAGCGGGTGCCCGTGTCCGCGAGCAGCGCGACCGCCTTCCTGGTGTCGGGCAGGCCGGCTCGCTTGCCGTGTTGCCGGAGCCGCAACGTCCCCAAGCCGATCAACGCCACGCCCTCGGCGTTATGGTCGCCCGCGCTGCGTGCGTACGCCACGGCGGCCTCCGTCACGGCGGCAAGCTCGGCGAGGTGACCGGCCGGGTCGGCGAACCGCGCGAACGCGCCCGCGACGCGACTGACGGACGCCGGCGACATAGCGTGCAGTTCACAAGCGGACTGCACGATGGCTGCCACGTTGCCACGTTCCCGTTCCAGCCACGCGGTCGCCTTCGCGGCGCTCGTGAACTCGGCAGCGGCCGGCTCGACCGGTAGCCGGAAGTCCTCGAGCACCAGACCGGGAGCGCGAGCGAGCGTCGCGTTCCTCAGGCCGCCGGCATAGGCGGACGCCAGCCGCTGTACGGCGTCGAGGCGCCCACCACCTGGTTCCTGCTCCGCCTCGGCCCGTGCGAACGCGCGCAACAGGTCGTGCATGCGGAACCGTTCACCGTCGTCGGAGTCGACCAGGCTCGCGGAACGCAGGCCGTCCAGCCTGCGATGCGCCTGCGCCGGCGGCAGGTCGAGCAGCGCGGCCGCCTCGGTGAGGCCGACATCCGCGCCCGTGACGAGACCGAGCAGCCGGAACGCTTGCGCCGCCGGCTCGTCGAGCCGCCGGTAGGTCAGTCTGATACTCGCGCGGACGCTGAGGTCGTCCAGGGTCAGTTCGTCCAGCCGCTCCCGCTCGTCCGCGAGCCGGTCGGCGAGCGAGCGTACCGACCAGTGCGGCGTCGTGGCGAGGCGACGACCGACGATGCGGAGCGCGAGTGCGAGCCCGCCGCAGGCGGCGACGACGTCGTCGACGGCGGCCGGGTCCGCGCGCAGCCGCATCGTGTCGACCTCGGTGCCGAGCAGCCGTACCGCGTCGTCGTGGTCGAGCCCGCCGAGGCTCACCCGCACGTCGGCGTCGAGCGAAGCGAGCGTCGGCCTCGCGGTCACCAGCACGGCGGTACCTGCGCCGGCGGGCAGCAGCGGCCGGACCTGTTCGACGTCGCGCGCGTCGTCCAGCACGACAAGCAGCCGGAGACCGGCCGTGACGGATCGGAACAGTGCGGCGCGGTGGCCGTGCGGCGGGAGCTCGTCCGCCGTGACGCCGAACGCCGCGAGGAAGCCCGCGAGCACGTCCTCCGGGTCGACGGGATCCCGTACGCCGGCAAGGTGCGCGTACAGCTGCCCGTCGGGGAAGCTGTCCCGCAGCAGGTGCGCGGCGTGCACGGCGAGCGTCGTCTTCCCCGTGCCGGGAGGGCCGCTCACCAAGGCCACCCGGGGTGTCGTGGAATCGCAGCCGAGCGCGGTGTGCAGGTACCCGAGTTCCGCAGACCTGCCCACGAACGACGCCGGGTCGGCCGGCAGCTGCGCCGGACCGTCCCTGGTACGGCGCCGCCGGCCCGTTCCGGTGTCCGTGCCCTGCAGGATCGCCCGGTGTACGTCCTGGACGTCGCGGGGCGGCTCCACGCCGAGCTCCTCGACCATCCGGGTACGCAGGTCGCGGAACGCACCGAGCGCCTCGTCGGTACGCCCGCACGCGTACAGGGCCTGCATGAGTGCGGTCACGAGGCTCGCGCGTGCGGGGTGTTCGGCGACGAGCATGGACAACTCGGGGACGACCTCCTCGTACCGTCCCAGCCGCATGCGTGCGGTGACGCGCGTCTCGACCGCCCGCAGCCGTTCCTCCTCGAGTGCTGGCGCGAAGCGCTGCGCCAGCAGGTCGCCCGCGGCGTCGCCGAGCGGCTCGCCCTGCCACAGCCCGAGTGCGTCGTCGAGCAGCCACACGGCCCGCTCAGCGTCGTCGGATGCCTCCGCCTCGCTCACCAACGCGCGGAACCGGTACAGGTCAACGCTTTCCGCCGGCACGTCGAGCCGATAGCCGTGGCGCCCCACGGTCGAGAGCTCGACGGTGGGATCGCCGGCCAGCGCGCCGCGCAACCTGGAGACGTGCACCTGGAGCATGTTGCGCGGCTCGCGAGGCGGGTCGTCGCCCCAGACCGCGTCGACGAGGCGCTCGGCACTCGTCGTGGTGCCGGCGGAGAGCAACAGCATCGCGAGGACGCAGCGTGGCTGGGCGCCCCTGAGCGGGACGTTCTCGCCGCCGCGGTGGACCTCTATCGGCCCGAGCAGCTGGAACCGCAGGTCAGCCGCCGCTCGCTCGTCCGTACCGGCCATTGCGTCATCCTGTCACGACGGAGACCTGTCGACAGCGACAGGACCTACCGCCGCAGCGTGCGCCGTACCCGACGCCGGACACGGGCGGCGAGAACACGCGCGAGAGTTCGGGCGGTGGCCTCACGGACGGGCAGGTCCTCAAACCGTTGCGGACGCTCGGGATCCGGGAAGGCACCGGCAGCGAGCAGCGCGCCGAGTACTGCCTGAAGGGCGGACTCCGGCGACATCATCGGCGGTCCCACCGGAGTGCGGGTGGTCGGGACACGGCAGAGCGAGTCCGTGTCGCCGACGATGCGCACGCCCATCGTCTGGATCTTCTCCACCATCTCGGCGTTGAGCGCGACCGCCTTCTTCACGGCCCACTCCGGCGTCGCGATGCGCGGCTCGTCCTTCGACGGCTCGTGCTCGCCCTTCATCTGCAGGACGGCGCCGGCACGGAACAACTTCTGGTACAGGTCGTCCGGCCACGCGTGCTTCCGAAACTCCTCGTTCAGCAGCCGGGCGAACTCGGCCTCGCCGGCGGTGAGCGAGCGGTTGGTCAGCTCCGCCTCCGGGACGAGGATGCCCTCCGGCAGCGCCAGCAGCCGCTCGAACGTGCGCACCAGCATGAGCGGGTCGGACTCGTCGGCCACGACGACGGTCAGGTTGTCGGCGCCGGCGGCTTCCACCCAGCGCTCGACCAACCGGTCGTGCCGGTGCCTCCGCCAGAACGACGGCGTCGGCTCGCGGTACGGCGGCTTCTCGAACATCGAACGCAGCCACGACTCGTACCGTGTGCGCATCCCGTTCTGCACGTACTGCTGCCACTGCGACGACAGGATGCGCACGAGCGGGCGCAACGTGACGACGACGTGGACGCGTGGGCCGCCCAGTTCCTCGACGACCCGGTGCACGGACGTGTCGTCGGCGTCCGCGAAGAACTCACTGCTGACGACGACGCGGCGATCAGGCGCGCCCGCCACCTGCTCGGTGAGCGCGGTCCAGTCGGAGATCGAGGGAGGACGCTGCCCGACGAGCTCGGGCCGGTTCGTGACGGCGAGCGCCGCC
>JAFMQP010000014.1 GCA_017354575.1 Acidothermales bacterium
TCACCGACGTGGTTGACCTCATCCCTCGCCAGCGCGTACGGCGTGCGCGGCGCGGTGAGCGCGGGATGCGGGATGAGCGACGGCAACGGCTCGGCGAGGCTCTTCATGGCCGCTTCGGCGGCGGCGTCCGCGGCGAGGTCGTCGTAGGTGTAGACGGCGACGACGCCTTCGACGTCGAGCGCGCCTGCGACGTCGACGTCGACGACGCGCGCGTGCGCGTGCGGGCTGCGGACGAACGCCCCTGCGAGCGCGTCGTGCCCGAGGTCGTCGAGGAACCGCCCGCCGCCGGTAAGCAGCCGCGGGTCCTCCACCCGTGGCACGCCCTCGCCGAACAGCTTGGTGGTCATCGCCCCCCGCCCTCCCCGTCGGCGGGGTACCGGTTGATCATGTTCTCATGATCAACCGGGGCTTCACACGACGTGCAGGGCGTGGGAAGCCGGGGTTCGTCGTGGGAAGTACGGCATCGGTGCGTCATCTGCGCTCCCCGAGCAGCTCGGCGGCGCGGAGGACGGACGCGACGATGTTCTGGTAACCCGTGCAACGACACAGGTTCCCGCTGACCGCGGCGCGCGCCTCGTCCTCGGTCGGACGCGGGCGCTCGTCCAGGAACGCCGCGATCGTGGTCAGGAAGCCGGGCGTGCAGAAGCCGCACTGCAGCCCGTGACAGTCCTGGAACGCCTGCTGCACCGGGTGCATCGTGCCGTCGGCGGACGCGAGTCCCTCGACCGTCGTCACATCGTGCCCGTCGACGCTGCCGGCCAGCAGCAGGCACGACCGCACCGGCCGGCCATCGAGCAGCACGGTGCACGCTCCGCACACGCCGTGCTCGCACCCCACGTGCGTGCCGGTGAGCCGCAGCTCGTGCCTGAGCAGGTCGGAGAGCAGCATCCGTACGGGCACGTCGACGTCGTTGCGGATCCCGTTGACCCGCAACGTAATCCCGACCGTCTGCTCGTTCATGCCGTCGCCTCCCGCAGCGCCCTCGCCGTGAGAACGCCGACCAGGTGCAGGCGGTACTCCGCGCTCGCGTGGATGTCGCCCTCGCAGCGCAGCCGCGAAACGGCGTACGCGCCCGCGGCGTCGGGGCCGCCGGAACGCATCGGCTCGGTGAGGTCGAGCACCGGCGGCACGTCGCCCACCGAGACGTACGCCGCCCGCGCGTCGTCGACGCCGCCGGCGTCGTCCACGCGGACGAGCGCCGCCACACCGCAGACCGCGTAGTCTCCGCCCCGCCGGGCCACCTCCACCACCGCGCTACGGGAACGGCCTGGCGGGACGGGGAACACGACCGCCGTCGCCAGCTCGTCGGCACGCAGGCACGTCTCCAGCAGGCCGACGTACAGGTCGGACGCGGCAACCTCGCGCCGGCCGCCCGTCGACTCCGCCACCACACGACCGCCCAGCAACGCCAGCACGGCAGGCAGTTCCGCGGCCGGGTCGGCGTGGCAGACGCTGCCGACGACGGTGCCGCGGTTGCGTACGGTCGGGTGCGCCACGTACCGCAACGCCTGACGCAGCAACGGGATCGCCGTACATGCGGCGTCGTGCCGCTCGAGGTCGGTGTGCCGGACGAGCGCGCCGACACGTACCTCGTCACGGGTCACCTCGACACCGTCGAGCCCCGGCACCGCGTTCACGTCCACCACGTGTTCGGGCGACGCGAGCCGCATCGACAGCAACGGCATCAGGCTCTGCCCGCCCGCGAGCACCTTGCCGTGCGCGCCCACGTCGGCCAGCGTCGCGAGCGCCTCGGCCAGCCCCCGTGGACGGTGGTAAGTGAACGGTGCCGGCTTCACTGAGCGACCGGCTCCTGCTCCGGTTCGCGGTCCTGCTCGAGCAGGTGCCGCGGTGCGATCAGCCGCCCGAAGTGGTAGAAGACGACGACCACGATGGTGCCGAGCGCGATGCCCGAGAGCGCGAACTGCTTGCCGAACTGCAGCGCCGTGTCGCCGATCGCGATGATGATGCCGGCCGCCACGGGCACGAGGTTCAACGGGTTGCCGAAGTCGACGTTGTTCTCCCGCCAGATCTTCGCGCCGAGCAGGCCGATCATGCCGTACAGGACGACGGTGATGCCGCCGAGGACGCCGCCGGGCGTCGCGGAGATGACGGCCCCGAACTTCGGCGAGAACCCGAACAGGATCGCCACGATCGCGGCGACGTAGTACGCCGCCGTCGAGTAGACGCGGGTCGCGGCCATGACGCCGATGTTCTCGGCGTACGTCGTCGTCGGCGAGCCGCCCACTGCCGACGCGAGCACCGTCGCGACGCCGTCCGCGGCGATGGCACGTCCCATCAGCGGGTCGAGGTCGGTCTTCGTCATCTCGGCCACCGCCTTGACGTGGCCGGTGTTCTCGGCGATCAGCGCGATGACGGCCGGGAGGACGAGCAGCACGAACGCCCAGCGGAAGTCCGGCAGGTGCCAGCCGACGAGTGCGTGCCCGTCGGGTCCGGGCGTGCCCGTCTTCGGCGGCAGGCCGATCCAGTCGGCGGACTGCACGCCGGACCAGTCGACCCGCCAGTGCGTGGTGACCTTCCCTGCGGTGGCGTCGAACGACGTGATCTGCCCGAAGCCGCGGTCGAACAGCCAGGAGAGCACGTAGCCGAACATCAGGCTGACGAACACCGCGATGCGGCTGAGGAAGCCGCGCAGGCCGAGGCTCACCGCGACGATCGCGACCATCACGATGAGCGCGATCCACTGGTCCTGCGGCCAGTACGTGTCCGCCACCACGGGTGCGAGGTTGAAGCCGATGAGCATGACGACGGCGCCGGTGACGACGGGCGGCAGCACGCGGTGGATCACCCGGGCACCGAGGAAGTGGATGACGACGCCGACGACCGCGAGCACCGCGCCCGCGACGAGGATCGCGCCGGTCACCTGAGGGCTCGTCCCGCCCTGCGTGCGGATGGCGGCGACGCCGCCGACGAACGACGCCGACGTGCCGAGGTAGCTCGGCACCCTGCCCCGCACGATGAGCAGGAAGATGATGGTGGCGATGCCGCTCATCATCACGGCCAGCTGCGGGTTCAGGCCCATCACGATCGGGAACACGAAGGTCGCGCCGAACATCGCCACGACGTGCTGGGCGCCCAGGCCGACCGTCCGGCCCCACGAGAGCCGCTCACCCGGCCCCACGACCGCACCGACGGCGAGCGTCTTGCCGTCGCCGTGCAGCTTCCACCCGAACGCCATCGCACTCTCCTCGCCAGCGCCGCGAGCCGCTGTCGGCACAGGATGGCAGGATGCAGCCACGAGAGCCGTTCGGCAAGGGCTTTCGTCGAGTTTCGGCTGGGGTGATCGCGCATGGGCACCGTGCACATCGAGGTCAGGCGCGGGGCGTACCACGACTCCGTGACGCTCATGTGGGCGACGCGCGCGCTCGCCACGATGCCGATGGTCGACGAGGCGCAGGTCGCCATGGCCACGCCGCTCAACCTCGAGCTGTTGGCCGAGCGCGGCTTCGACGTACCTGACGGCCTCGGCCCCACCGACCTCGTCGTCGCGTTCCGGCTCGGCGAGGCGCCGGAGATCGAGCGCGGCGGGGCCGTGAAGGTCGCGATGGGCAGCATCGACGACGTGCTCGCCGCGCGTACGGCGGAGCCGGCCACGGCGTCCGACGTGCCCGTCGCGCACACCACCGGCGGCGTCCTGGCGGCCACGTCCGGCGACGAGACGGTGCCGCTGGCGTTCGTGTCCGTGCCGGGTGAGTACGCGTTCGCCGAGGCGATGGACGCGGTGAAGGCGGGCGTGAACGTGATGGTGTTCAGCGACAACGTGCCGGTGGAGCAGGAGGTCCTGCTGAAGGACGAGGCCGCACGGCGGGGCGTCCTCGTCATGGGTCCCGACTGCGGCACCGCGATCATCGAGGCCGCCGGGCTGGGCTTCGCCCACACGCCCGACGCGGGCCCGGTGTCGATCGTGGCGGCGTCCGGCACCGGCGCGCAGCACCTGGTGTCGCTGCTGCAGCTGCCGGGCATGGGCGCGCGGCACTGCCTCGGCGTGGGCAGCCGCGACCTGTCGGCAGAGGTGCGCGGCCGCTCGACCAAGCAGGCGCTCGACGCGCTGATCGACGAGGGAGAGAGCGAGCTGATCGTGGTGCTCACGAAGCCGCCCGACCCGGACGTGCTCGACGAGCTGCGCGCGTACGTCGCCGGCCGGCGTCCGCCGGTGATGTGGGCACCGATCGGTTCGGGGCAGCGCGACCTCACCGACGTCGCCGAGCGCGTGCTGCGTTCGCGCCGGTGGTCGGTGCCGAAGTGGCCGCAGTGGCATCCGCTCGAACCGCTCACCCGGCGTCCCGGCCTGGCCGTCCGCGGCCTGTTCTGCGGCGGGACACTCGCGACGGAGGCGGCCGCGGTCGCCACGGCCGCCGGGTTGCCCGCCGACCGGCTCGACGTGGTCGACTTCGGCGACGACGCGTACACCCGCGGCCGCGCACACCCGATGATCGACCCGTCGCTGCGCAACGAGCGGCTCGCCCGCGTCGCCGCCGACCCGGCCGTGGGCGTCGCGCACGTCGACGTCGTGCTCGGCTACGGCGCCCATCCCGACCCCGCGGCCGACCTCGTCCCGCTCGTCGAGGCGGCACGGGCGAACGTCGTCGTGACGCTGGTGGGCATGAACGGCGACCCGCAGGGCCTGGACGAGACGGGCCGGGCGCTGGCCATGGCGGGCGCGCACGTCTTCCTGTCCAACGCCCAGGCCGCCCGCCACGCGGCGGCGTTGGTGCGGGAGCGTGGCGGGCCGTGAGCCACGGGCCCCCGTACGCCGACGAGGACGACGACCGGCCGCCCCGGCCGCTGCACGGGCTGATCGACGCGGCGCCGCGGGTCGTCACCGCCGGCCCCGAGATGTTCGCCGCGGCGCTGGAACAGCAGGGCGTCCAGGTCGACCGGGTGCGGTGGCGTCCGCCGCTCACCGGCACCGATCCCGCCGCGCTCGCCCGCGTCGTCGCCGACGCCCGCGGGGACGACGCGAACGCCGCCGCTGTCGCGCGGGCGCTCGCCGCGGGCGCGGAGCTGGTCGACGTGCTGCCCGCACGGGAGGCACTCGGCCTCACCGGCGGCGAGTTCTGCCACGCGGGACCGCCGATCGGCTGGGAGCGCGCGTCCGGCCCGATGCGCGGTGCGCTGATCGGGGCGGTGCTGTTCGAGGGCCTGGCCGGCGACGCCGAGACGGCCGAACGGATGCTGGCGGGAGGCAGCGGTTACGACCTGCGGCCGTGCCATTCGCTCGGCGCGGTCGGGCCGATGGCCGGCGTCGTCACGGCGTCGATGTGGGGTTTCGTGCTGCGCGATCCCGTGCACGGCGGCACGGCGTACTGCACGCTCAACGAGGGCCTGGGCAAGGTGCTCCGCTACGGCGCCTACGGCCCCGAGGTGATCGAGCGGCTGCGCTGGATGTCCCGCGTGCTCGGCCCGCTCCTGCAGCTCGCGGTACGCCGCCGCCGCGACCGCGTCGGGCCCGTCGACATCCGCGCGATCGTCGCGCAGATGCTGCACATGGGCGACGAGGGGCACAACCGCAACCGCGCGGGCACCATGATGCTCGTCCGCGAGCTGGTGCCCGAGCTGCTCGACGCCGCCGGGGCGGGCGAGCTGCCTGCCGGGCTGGGGCTCGGCGACGTCGCCGACGTCGTCCGGTTCGCGAACGGCAACGACCACTTCTTCCTCAACCTGGTGATGCCGGCGGCGAAGCTCGCGCTCGACGCCGGTCGCGACGTGCCCGGCTCGTCGCTCGTCGTCGCGATGGCGCGCAACGGCACGGACTTCGGCATCCAGGTGTCCGGCACGGGCGACGCGTGGTTCACCGGGCCGGCCCGGGTGCCGGACGGGCTGTACCTCGGCGGGTACGGGCCGGACGACGCCAACCCCGACATCGGTGACTCCGCGATCACCGAGACGGCGGGGCTGGGCGGGTTCGCGATGGCCGCGGCGCCGGCGATCGTCCGGTTCGTCGGCGGGTCGGCCGACGACGCGCTGCGCGCGACGCGGTCGATGTACGAGATCACGCTGGCGGAGCACCCGACGTACCGGGTGCCGGTGCTGGGGTTCCGCGGCACGCCGACGGGTATCGACGTGGTCGCCGTGGTGCGCACGGGCGTGCTGCCGAGCATCGACACCGGCATCGCCGGCCGGGACGCCGGCACCGGTCAGGTCGGCGCCGGCCTCGTCCACCCGCCGGAGCAGTGCTTCACCGCGGCCCTGTCGGCCCTGGCCGAGGCGGCCCCGCCTTTCCCGTGAGGTGGACTCCATGGCCGGGCACGTCCACGTCGGTCGGGTCGGCCAGGCCGGTGCAGTCGACCTCGGTCACCTCGTCCGGGTGCGCACGCATCCACGCGCGCGCGCCCTCGTCGCCGACGGCGAGCCGGGCGACCTCGGGCCACACCGCCCGGGCGAGCACCACCGGGTGCGCACGCCTGCCCTCGTAGACCGCCACCCGCGCACCGCGGCCCGGCCTACCGGCGAGCACGTGCCGGACCGCCGCGCCGGTGAGCCAGGGCGTGTCCACGAGCAGCACGACGCAGGCCCCCGCGTCGTCCGGCAGGGCGGCGAGACCGGTGCGCAGCGACGCGCCCATGCCCTCGGCCCAGTCGTCGGCGTGCACGACGCGGGCACCGGAGACGGGCGCGAGCGACGCCGCGCCCTCCACCACGACGACGGGTCGGCAGCCGCCGTCACGGGCGACCGCCACCATCCGGTCGACGAGCCGGACGCCGTCGATCCGTGCCAACGCCTTCGGCCCGCCGAACCTGCGCCCGGCCCCGGCGGCGAGGACGAGACCGGCGGCCGTCACGCGGGGTCGGCGCGGACGGTGAGGCCCGCGGCGTCGCGGTGGATGGGACCCGACAGCGCCGACAACCGGCTGCCCGAGCCGCCCCACCGCGCCTGCACGATCTCCGCCGCGATCGAGACGGCGGTCTCCTCCGGCGTGCGCGCGCCGATGTCGAGCCCCGTGGGCGACGAGATCCGGGCGATGTCCTGCTCGCCGACGCCCGCCTCGCGCAGCCGGGTGATGCGGTCGACGTGCGTCCGCCTGGACCCCATCGCGCCGATGTAGGCCGCGGAGGTCCGCAACGCCACCTGCAGCAGCGGGACGTCGAACTTCGGGTCGTGGGTGAGCACGCACAGCACGGTCCGCTCGTCGACGGCGCCGGCGTCGAGCTGCCCTTCGAGGTAGCGGTGCGGCCAGTCGACGACGAGGTCGTCGACCTCGGGGAACCGTCGTCTGGTTGCGAACACCGGACGCGCGTCGCACACCGTGACGCGGAAGCCGAGGAACGCGCCCATCCGCGCCATGCTCGCCGCGAAGTCGATCGCGCCGAACACGATCATCCGCGGGCGCGGCGCGAGGGACTGGACGAACAGGGCGAGCTCGTCGGCCCGCCGCTCGCCGTTCCTGCCGAGCCGCAGCACCTCGGTGCTGCCGGCCGCGAGCATGCCGCGGGCGTCGTCCACGACGGCGTCGTCGAGGCGGTCGGAGCCGAGGGTGCCGGAGTGGCGGTCCGGCCACACCACCAGCCGCCGGCCGAGCAGCGGGACGCCGGTCGTGTGGGACTCGCCCTCGGCCACGGCACCGCTGCCGTCGACCTCGATGACGGTGACGACGGCGACCGGCTCGCCGCTGCGCACGGACGCGATCACGTCGCCGAACTCGGCGAAGCCCCGCGGGTCGACCCGCTCGACGAGGACGTCGATGACGCCGCCGCAGGTCAGGCCGACGGCGCCGGCGTCGTCGTCGCTGATGCCGTACCGCTGCAGGATCGGGACGCCGGAGTCGGTGACCTCGCGGGCCAGCTCGTACACGGCGCCCTCGACGCAGCCGCCCGACACGCTGCCGAACGCGTCGCCGTCCGGGCCCACCGCCATCGCGGCGCCGGGCGGGCGCGGTGCGCTGTGCCAGGTGCGGACCACGCGGGCCATGCCGAACGGCCGGCCGTCGGCCCACAGCGCGTCCAGGTCGTCGAGCACGTCACGCACGGCCCACCTCCAGCTCGCCTGACACACCAGCTTACGGCGGTGCGGGCGGGCCGGTTCAGGTCTGCAGCAGGGCGAGCCGCCAGATCAGCACCATCAGCAGGATCGCCCCGATGATGATGCCCCAGATGATCGCCATCCGGATCGCGCTGTCCCCATGTACCCGGTGACGGGTGCCGCGCCACTTGTCGCGGTACCCACCGTGACCGGGTTGCGACGAAGTACTCATGCTGTACGCCTTCCCCGATACGGGAAGGCTAACCCCCGGTCACAGCGCCTGGCGGCGCCAACCCGGCTCGACCACGGACCACTCCAGCTGCCACTCCTTGAGCCGGCGGCGTTCCACGGGGACCAGCGCGAGCAGGTACAGCACCACCGCGGCCGTGACCGCGACGCCGCACCCGAGGAAGCCGGTCATGACGGCGGCGGTGACCGGCTTGTCCGGGTCCGGAGGCGACGCGGACGCCTTGCCCCGCGCGTCGACCCACAACGGGATGCTGTCGGTGAGCGACGACGCGGCCGTCGGCGCGACGAGCAGCTGGACGCGGGTGTGCCCGGCATGGTCGCGCCAGGAGACACGGATCATCCCGCCGAGAACCGTGCCGTCCGGCGAGATGTCGGCGTCGCCGGACGAGAGCACGTGCCCGGTGGTGCGGTAGCCGACCCTGGTGTTCGCGTGCTGCAGCGAGACCTCGGCGGCGTACGTCGCGCGCGAGACGACGCCCGTGAGGACGAGGCCGGCGAGCACGAACACCAGCGCGGCGAGCCGCATCCAGCACTGGAGCCGGTCGGTGCGCCGCCGCAACGGATTGCCGTCCAGGCCGGCCCATCGGCGAAACCGCTGCCAGCCGTTGCCGGCCGATGTCCGCCGGCGCCCCCGTCGGATCGACATCGCGTCCCCCTCTCTCGCGATCCTGTTCTCCAAAGCTACGTACGGAGGACTGATCCTTGCCGGAGGGGTGGGCCGCTAAACGCCGTACGACGGCGGTCAGGATCCGCCCGAATGCGTAGCCGGAGCACTCGTGCCCGCGGAGGTCAGCGCCGGCTTCGACGCCCGGGCGTGCTTCGTGTGTTTCCTCACGTGCCTGTGCTCGGTGGTCTTCGTCGCGGAGTGCGTCGGCGTCGGCGTCCGGGTCGGTGTCGGCGTCGCCGACGGCGTGGGCGTGGTGCTGCCCGTGGCGGACGACCGGCTCGTCGTGGCCGCCGCCGCGGCGGAGTCGTGCCGCGCGAGCATTCCGGTGAGCCCTGCGACGGACAGCGCGCCCACGACGGGCACGACGACGCTCATGCCACGCAGCCGGCGCAGCCAGCGGTCACGGAAGAGTCGGTCAGCCACGTTCGGCTTCCTTTCCTGTTTCCCTGCGGTTCAACCGGAGTGCCAGCGTCGGGCACGCCGCCGCCGCACGCCGTGCGTGGGCCAGCAGCTCGCCGGACACCGGTCGCCCGTCCACCATCGGGTATCCCCAGTCGTCGACGCGGAGCCGCTCGGGCAGCAGCTCCACGCAGAGCAGGTGACCCGCGCACTCGATCGGGTCCACCCGCACCTCCCAGGCGCCGCTCATCGTGCGCTCCGGAGCTCACGTGCGGCCGCCGCGCACGCGCCGTGCCCGACGTGGCCGTCGACGTGGTCGGCGAACGCGTCCACCGCGCTCACCAGGAACCCGCCCGCGCCGTCCGGGTGCCGGCACGCGCCGCGCCCTTTCACCATCTCGCCCCAGCGGCGGATCCGGTTCGCCGCCTGCGCGTCGGCGTCCGGCCACCAGGCGAGCGCGCGCATCGCCTCCGCGAGCGCGGCCAGGCCGTACCGGCAGGGTCCGCACTGCCCCGCCGACTGCTCGGCGAGGTAGGTCGCGACCCGCGCGGTCTCCGCGAGCGGGCAGGATTCCGGCGGCAGCACGTGGACGACGCCGGCGCCGAGCGCCCCGCCCGCGGCGTCCATGCCCGCGCGGCTCACCGACGCCGACCGCACCGCGGCGCCGCGCAGCCAGCGCCCCAGGTAGCCGCCGGTGAGCACCGCGGTGTCGGCGTCCAGGGCCACCCCCGCACGCTCGAGCACGTCGGCCAGCGGCGTGCCCGCCGCGACCTCGTACACCCCGCGCGTGGCCACCGCGCCGTCGACGGTGAGCAGGAAGGTGCCGGGCTCGTCCGGCTGGCCCACGGCCCGGAACCAGTGGACGCCGTAGTACGCCAGCAGGGCCACCTGCGCCAGCGTCTCCACGTTATGCACCAGGGTCGGGCGTCCGCCGACGCCGCGCTCCGCCTCCCACGGCGGACGCACGTACGGCACGGCCGCGCCGCCGTCGATCCAGGACAGAAGAGCGGACGACTCGCTCGCGACGTACCGGTGCGGCACCTCGACGACCTCCACCTCCACGTCCCGGGGCCGCCGGTGCAGCGCGGCCGTGACGTCGTCGACCTCAACCGCGCCGGCGGCCACGCCGAGGTACGCGCGGGTGGCGCCGACCTCGTGCGCGAGCAGCGTGAGGCCGTCGAGGACGAGGTGCGGGAACGACCGCAGCAGCAGGGCGTCCTTGTGGCTCAACGGCTCGCTCTCCACTCCGTTGGCGACCACGACTGGACGGCGCAGGCCGGTCGCCCTGCGCACGGCCCGGACCTTCGCCGCCACCGGGAACCCGGCACCGCCGCGGCCGCGCAGCCCGGCGGCGTCGAGCATCGTGGTGAGCGCGCCGCGGCGGACCGGACGGGCCCGGCCGGCGGCGCGCATGCCCGCGTCGCCGAGCAGTCGCGGCAGCACCGCGGGCGCAGGCGCGCGGACGTCCGTGAGCAGGCTCATGCCCTCGCCTCCCGTACCGACGCGCGCGCGAGGAGGACGAGGCGGACGACCACGGCGACCAGCACGACGACGACGCCGGCCGCCACGAGCAGCAGGCCGCCGTGACCGCGGGCGTCCGTGCCGACGCCGACGTAGTGCAGCAGTGCGAGCAGCCAGGCGGGGTACGTGGCCAGGTGGACGACACGCCAGGTCCGGTAGCGCATCCGGCGGCGGAGCAGGCTGGTCGCGACCGCGAGCAGCACGAGGTCGGACGCCGCCGCGCCGAGGCCGACCCAGAACGGGTGGTAGCCGGACACGAACGGCACCACGACCGCCCACCAACCGATGGGCACGTAGCCGTCCAGCACGACGGTCGCGACGTGCACCAGCAGCGCACCGACGGCGGTGAGCGCGATCGCCCGGTGCACGCCCTGCGTCACGAACCTGGGCAGGCTCGCGGGCACCCGTCCCAGCGTCGCGACGCCGAGCGCGACCGACAGTGTCAACGCGACCAGCGCGACGACGCCCGTCGCGCGGGTCAGGTACCAGAGCGGGTTGCCCGCCAGCGTGTGCAGCACCGCCTCACCCGACTTCCGCCGGCCAGCCGGCGAGGCGCACGACCGGGCCGCGGTGCGAGGCGAGGCGGGCCGCGAGCTGCCGGCCGGTGAGCCACCGGAGCGCGCGGTCGTCCAACAGGATGGCGGTGGTGGCGGCGACGTTCGCCGCGAGGCAGGTGTCGGCGTGCACGGTGACGGTGCGCCAGCGGCTCACCGCCGGCAGTGAGGTCGCCGGGTCGACGATGTGGTGCGCGGACGCCGTCCCGTGCCGCCACCGGCGGGCGCTCGTGCTCGACGTCGCGAGCCCGCCGCCGTGCACCATCACGGTCTCGTCGGCGGACGGGTGCCGCACCTCGTGGCAGACGCCGACCGGCCAGCCGGCGCCGGGCACGGGCCCGGCGACCGCGATGTCGCCGCCGAGGTTGACGAGGACGCCCGTGCGCGTGCGGGCGGCGATCGCGTGCGCCGCCCGGTCGGCCGCGTACGCCTTCGCGGTGGCGCCGAGGTCGAGCAGCAGGCCCGGCGGCGTCGCCAGCGTGCGCCGGTGCGGGTCGAAGCGCAGGTCGGTCCAGCGGAAGCCACGTCGCGCGGAGAGCACCGGCCGGGCGCCCGCCGTGGCCAGGTCGGCGAAGTCGCGGTCGTAGCCGAGGTCGACGAGCGCGCTGCCGACGGCCGGGTCGAGCAGCCCCCTGGTCTCCTCGGCGGCGTCGAGTGCGACGGTCAGCAGCTCGGCGAGCAGCGGCGAGACCGTCGTCGTCCGGCCGTCGGAACCGGCGATCCCGCGGACCTCGGAGTCGGGCCGGAACCGGCTCGCCACCGCGTCCAGCTCGGCGAGCCGGCCGCGCAGCATCCGCTCCGCGGCGGCGAGGGCGGCGGCGTCGGCCGTCAGCAGGTGGATGTCGGTGCCCAGCGCGTGCCATCGCGTCGCGCCGTACGTCTCCGCCCTCGCCATGGGTCGAGCGTCACCCATCCGGCTCAGAGCGTTCTTTGAAATTCGTGAGAATCGGCTGAACGCGACCCGCCCGCCGGAGCCGGGATACTGACCCGATGGCGACCAACACAGCAGAGCTGCCGCCGCTCGCCGGTGAGGACCACCGGTGCGACGACTGCGGCATGTCCTACCCGGACCTCACGGTCGCGGACGCCGACCGCCTCCTCGCCGGCATCCCCGAGCGGGCCGGGGCGGCGCTGCGCGGCGTCCAGGACCAGCGGCTGCGTACCAGACCCGACGCGGACACCTGGTCGATCGCCGAGTACGCCTGCCACCTGCGCGACGTCTACCTGTCATTCACCATCCGACTGCACCGCGTCCGTACCGAGGACGCGCCCGCGTTCGAGCCGATGTTCAACGACCTCAGGGCACGCCGGTTCCGCTACCGCCAGGCGGACGTCGACGCCGTGCTGGACGAGCTCGCCGCGTACGTCGCGGGCTTCCGGGCCGAGATCGCGCGCGTCGCCGACGACGAGTGGGGCCGCGTTGGTAGCCGCCTTCCGGGCGAGGTGCGCACGGCGCGCTGGCTGGTCCGGCAGGCGGCGCACGAGGGCGTCCACCACATCGGCGACATCGCCGCGATCGCGGGACGGGAGTGAGGATGCGGCTCACCAGGTCCTTCGACTGGCGCGGCCGCACGATCGCGTGGGAGGCCGTCGGTACCGGGCCGCCCGTCGTCATGTGCCACGGCACGCCCTGGTCGTCCGCGCTGTGGGCGCCGTACGCGGAGGCGTTCGCCCGTGACTTCACCGTCTACCTCTGGGACATGCCCGGGTACGGGCAGTCGTCGATGCGCGCCGACCACGCGGTCGACCTCGGCGTGCAGGGCGAGGCGTTCGCCGCGCTGCTGCGGCACTGGGACCTGCCGCGTCCACAGGTCGTCGCGCACGACTACGGCGGCGCGGTCTCGCTGCGTGCCCACCTGCTGCACGACACTGCGTACCGCTCCCTCGCGCTGGTCGACGTCGTCGCGCTCCGGCCGTGGGGCTCGCCGTTCTTCCGGCTTGTCAAGGAGAACGCCGGCCTCTTCACGGCCCAGCCGCCCACCGTGCACAGGGGCGCGCTCGAGGCGTACATCGGCACGGCGAGCCACCGCGGCCTCACCGCCGGCCAGCTGCGCACGCTCACGTCACCGTGGCTCACCGCCGCGGGCCAGCAGGCGTTCTACCGGCAGATCGCCGCCGCGGACGAAAGGTTCACCGACGAGATCCAGGGCAGGTACGGCGAGCTCGACCTGCCGGTGAAGGTGGTCTGGGGACGCGAGGACAGCTGGATCCCCGTCGACCGCGGCGTCGCGCTCGCCGACGCCGTGACGGGAGCGGAGCTCGACGTCGTCGACGACGCCGGCCACCTCGTCCAGTACGACGCGCCCGTCCGGCTCGCCACGTCGCTGTACCGGTGGCTCGTGGCCACCTCCTGAAATCTCCTGGTTGATCACGTTAACGTGATCAACCGGGGACGGCAGGGGACGGAGCGGGACATGAACAAGCTCGGCATCCACGCACTCGTCTGGGTCGGCGGGTGGAGCCAGCCGGAGGCGCGCCACGCCGTCGAGCAGACCGCGTCCGCCGGGTACGACCTGATCGAGATCCCCGTGCTCAGCCCCGCCTCCGTCGACGCCGCGATGACCCGTGAGCTGCTCGAGGAACACGGGCTGGAGGCGACCTGCTCGCTCGGCCTGCGCTTCGACGCCGACGTGTCGAGCCGTGACCCGGAGATCGTGCGCCGCGGCGAGGACCTGCTCGACGGCGCGCTCGCGGTCGCCCGCGAGGTCGGCTCGCCGTACCTCGGCGGCGTGCTCTACTCGGCGCTCGGCAAGTACGCGGCACCGTTGTCCGAGCCGGGACGGCGCAACTGCGTCACCGCGTTGCGCCGGCTCGCACAGAAGGCGGCGGACGCGGGGATCACGATCGGCCTCGAGGTCGTGAACAGGTACGAGACGAACGTCGTCAACACCACGGAGCAGGCGCTCGTGCTGCTCGACGAGGTCGACGCGGACAACGTGGTCGTCCACCTCGACACGTACCACATGAACATCGAGGAACCCGACCTCGCGACACCGGTGCGGCAGGCCGGTTCGCGGCTGGGGTACGTGCACGTCGGAGAGAGCCACCGCGGCTACCTCGGCACCGGCACGGTGGACTTCCCCGCGTTCTTCGCCGCCCTCGCCGAGCACCGCTACGACGGCGTCGTCACCTTCGAGAGCTTCTCGTCGGCGGTGGTGAACCCGCAGCTCTCGTCCAGCCTCGCGGTGTGGCGCGACCTGTGGAGCGACGGACGCGATCTCGCCAGGCACGCCCGCACGTTCGTCGCGGCCGGGCTGGCGGCCGGTGACTGACGTCCTGCTCGGCGTCGACCTCGGCACCAGCGGCGTCAAGGTGGTGCTGCTGGGCCTGGACGGCGGGATCCGTGCCGAGACGAGCCGGGAGTACCAGGTCGAGGCGACGGGTGCGGGCTGGGCCGAGACGCCACCGGAACGCTGGTGGGACGCGACCGCGAGCGCGGTGGGCGAGGCGCTCGGCAGCGGGTCGTTCGACGTCGTCGCCGTCGGCGTCGACGGGCAGATGCACGGCCTGGTGCTCGCCGACGCCGCCGGAGTTCCCGTCCGGCCGGCGGCGTTGTGGCCGGACACCCGGGCCCGTGCCGAGGTGGCGGCGTGGGAGGCGTTGCCGGACCCGATGCGGCGGCGGCTCGCGAACCCGCTCGCACCCGGCATGACCGGACCGATGCTGCTCTGGGTGCGCCGCAACGAGCCTGCGGCGTACGAGCGGTCGCGGATCGCGTTGCTGCCCAAGGACTGGCTGCGGCACCGGCTCACCGGCGTGTTCGCGACGGACCCGTCGGACGCGTCGGCGACGCTGCTGTGGGACGTGCCGGGCGACTGCTGGGCGCGTGCCGTCGTGGACGCGGTCGGCCTGGACCCCGCGCTGCTGCCGCCGGTGCGTGCGTCGGCCGACGCGGCGGGCACGGTGACGCCGGCGGCGGCGCGCGCGCTCCGTCTCGACGCCGGCGTGCCCGTCGCGACCGGAGCGGCCGCCACGGCGGCGACCCTGCACGCGACCGGGTTGACCGACACCGGCGACCTGCAGGTGTCGGTGGGCTCGGGCGCGCAGGTCGTCCGGCCGCTGTCGCGACCGGCGGACGCGCCACGGCCGCGCACGCACACCTACCGGGCGGCGGCGTCGTCGGGCTGGTACGCGATGGCGGCGGTGCAGAACGCCGGCGTCGCGCTGGACTGGGCGGGCCGGGTGCTCGGGCTGACGTGGGACGAGCTGTACGCCGCTTCCGGCGCGCCGGGCGCGGACGGCGTCACGTTCGTTCCGTACCTGACCGGCGAGCGGACGCCGGTGCTCGACCCGGACGCCCGCGCCGCCTGGGTGGGCATGGGCCTCGCGGCGGACAGGTCCGCGCTCGCGCGCGCCGCCGTCGAGGGCGTCGCGTTCGCCGTCCGGCACGCGCTGGAGGCGTTGCCCGGCACGGCGCCGGACGAGGCCCGGCTCGCCGGTGGCGGAGCCGCCCCGCCCGCGTTCCGCCGGCTGCTCACCGACGTCCTCGGGATCGCGCTACGCCCGGTCGCACTACGCAGCGCGTCCGCCGTCGGCGCGGCCCTGCTCGCAGCCGCGGCCGCGGGCCTCCCGGTACCGCCCGCCCCGCTGACCTGGGGCGACCCCATGACGCCGTCGCCCGCCGCGGCCGCGTACCAACCGGCGTACCGCCGCTACCTCGACACGGTGGCGACCCTGCTCGGCGGCGTCCCGTGACCGCCCCTGCCTGCCCGCCTGCACGCCCGCACCCGGCGCACAGCAGCGAGCTGGTCAGCGGCGGACGAGACGCCGGCCGCTGGCGGTGTCCGGGGCGACGTAGTCCATGCCGTAGTGCCGGAACACCCGCTCCTCGTCCCCGGCGGAGAGCTCCTCACCGGGCTTGGTCGTCGGCGCGTTGCCGGTGTCCTCCTGGCTCCACGCGACGGTGAGCTTGTCCGGCGACGGCGTCACGTCGGCCGCCGGCACGAGCACCTGCTTGTGGATCAGCGTCCCGACCCGGACGCAGAGGAACCGCGGCAGGTCCGTCTCGGCGTCGTAGTAGACGTCCTCGAGCCTGCCCAGCTTCTCCCCGTCCTTGAGGTAGACGTCGTGACCGCGCCACTCGCCGACGTTCGGTAGATCGCTCACCCGGTACCCTCCGCTCACCGGAATCTGCACCCGTAGCGCCTCAGGGTATCGCCCGGCACGCGGAACACCGCAATCCGCGCCGCTCAGCCGACGCCCGCCACCTCGGTGACGGCTCGCGTTCCCTCCAGCGTCGCCTCCTCCAGCCCGCGCGGCCCGTTCACGTCGCCGGCGCGGACCACGGGGACGCCGCCGGTGTCGGACAGCTCGTCGACGGGCACCCGGCCCACGGCGTACACGACCGAAGCCGTCCCCTCGGGCAGGCCTTCGAAGCGGCCGGAGTAGACGTGCCTGAGGACGAGCCGGCCGTCCGCGCCGGCGAGCTCCCGTTGCGGCAGCAGCCGGACGCCCAGCTCGTCGAGCCGCGCCAGGTAGCCCGCACGCTGGTACTGGTGCACGTGCACGCCGGGCTGCGGCGAGGCGTACGCGAGCGTGACCGGATGTCCTTGCGCGGCAAGCATTTCCGCGGCGTCGAGACCGATCCAGTCGCCGCCCCAGTCCGCCACGAGCACAGGACCACGCAGCCGCTCCGGGGCCGCCACGGCGCGCCACGCGTCGACGAGCTCGACGCCGCCGGCGGGCAACGGCGGGAAGTACGGCACCGCACCGGTGGCGAGGACGACCAGGTCGTGTCCCGCACACGTCTCCGCCGTCGCCTCGGTGCGAAGACCGACGCGCACGCCGACCCGGTCGAGCTCGGCGCCGGCCCACTCCCGCCAGCGCGTCCACGTCTCCCGGTGTCCGGGCGCGCGTCCCGCGAGCCGCAGCTGTCCGCCGATGTCGTCGGCCCGCTCGGCGAGGTCGACACGGTCGCCCGCCTCCGCCGCCTCGACGGCCGCGGCCACACCCGCGGGCCCGCCGCCGACGACGAGCGTCGACCGTCCGGACCGCGGCCGCGGTACGTCCGGTCGCTGGGCGAGGTAGCGCTCCCTACCGGTGCGGACGTTAGTGACGCACGCGATCGGCAGTCCCGCGTGGTAATGGCCGATACAGCCCTGGTTGCAACCGATGCACGGGATCGTCGGTCCGCCGGAACGCGCCTTGCGCACGAGGTGCGGTTCGGCGATGTGCGCCCTGGTCATGCCGACGACGTCCACGACGCCGTTCGCCACGGCCTCGTCGGCGGCGGCGAGGTCGACCACCCGGGTCGCCGCCAGCAGCCGGACACCGTCGGACAGCCGGCCGCGGATGCCGTCGAGGTACTCGAGGATCACCGACGGGTGGACGGGCGGCGGCGGCGCGATGTACGCCGAGCCCGCGGGCGTCGCGGAGTCGCCGAGCGCGAGCGAGACGAAGTCGAGCCTCGCCGCCTCGCACAGCGCGAGGACGGCATCGAGGCAGTGCGCCCGGTCGAGCCCGTCGTGGCTGATCTCGTCGATGGAAAGCCGGGCACCGACGGCGAGGGCGTCGCCCACCTCGTCGCGGATCGCGGCGAGCGTCTGCACGGTGAAGGTGAGCCGGTCCCGCAGCGCGCCGTTGTACTCGTCGCGCCGGAGGTTGGTGCGCGGCGACATGAACTGCGCGGGCAGGTAGCCGTGCGCCGCGGAGATCTCCAACCCGTCGAAGCCGGCCGCGGCCACGTTCCGCGCGGACAGGGCGTAACCCGCGACCATGTCGCGGATCTCCTGACGGGACAACGCCCGCGGCTCGACGTGGAACCGTGGGCTCGGCACCGCGCTCGGCGCGACCGCCGGCGGCCGCGGCGCACCCGCGATCTGCTCGCGTCCGCCGTGGAACAGCTGGATGAGGATGCGGCCGTCCGCCGCATGGACGGCGTCGGCCACCCGGCCGAGCGCACCCACCGCCTCGGGCAGGTACGCGCCGATCGTGTGCGGCGTGAGCAGCCCGGTGGGGTGGACCGCCGACGCCTCGACGAAGACGGCGCCGATGCCGCCGCGGGCACGTTCGGCCTGGTACGCGACGAGGTCGTCCGTCGGGAGGTGGTCATGGACGAGACCGGTCTGGTGCGCGGTCGACACCACGCGGTTGCGCAGCCGTACCGGCCCGAGGTCGACCGGAGTGAGCACGTGTTCGTACGCCGGCATCGCGACCTCTCGAGTTCCCGGAGCGGTGTGAGCCACGGTACCGTCGGGCGCCGACAACCTCGCCCGTCACTCGTCCGCGAGCCGGCGCCAGAACCGCAGGGCGGCGCGCTCCATCTCCAGGCCGAGCTCCAGGGTGACCATCCGACCGGCCACACCGGGAACGTCGCCGTAGCGCTTCCGCATGTCGCGGTAGACGGCGATGCGCTCCTCGTGCTGTCTCACCTGCGCACGGGCCAGGCTGCGGACGTCCTCGGGCTCTCCCACCTCGTTGAAGAAGAGCTTGAGCTCCGCGATGTCGCGCATCTGGAAGTGCTCGTTCGTCGGCTCCGCGAGCCACTTCCGCAACGACGCGCGGCCCTTGCCGGTGATGTCGTAGGTCCTGCGACGGCGTCCCGAGCCCTCCTCGGACGCCTTCAGCAGACCGAGGCGCACCAGCCGTTGCGGTTCCGAGTACAGCTGCGCGTGCGGGAACTGCCAGAAGTACCCGATCGACCTGCCGACGGCGCGCTTGAGGTCGTACGACGTCGACGGCCCCCGCAACGCGATCATGCCGAGCACCACGTACGAGGTGGCGGACAGCCGTGTCGACGTCATGGTTGTGATCATACGGTACGGAGGGTAAGGTCCGAATCAGATTATTGACGGAGGTGGGCGTGGATCTGGCGACGGCGCTGTCGTGGACTGCCGAACGGTACCCGTCGCATCGCGCGATCGGCGGCCCCGCTCCGATGACGTACGCGCAGTGGGACGCGCACACCAACCGGCTCGCTCGCGCGATGGCCGGGCTGGGTGTCCGGCGCGGCGACCGCGTCGTGTTCTCCCTCGCCGGCGGTGAGCCGTTGGCGAGCCTGCATCTCGCCGCACAGAAGCTCGGCGCGGCGTCCGTGCCGCTGTCCACCCGGTTCGGCCCGGGCGAGCTCGCCTACTGCCTGTCGGACGCGTCGCCCGCGCTGCTCGTGAGCGACGAGTCGACGCGCGATCGCCTGCCCTCCGACCTGCCGTGCCGGCACGACGACGTCGCGGACGTCACCGCCCTCGCACGCGACCAGGTCGACGCGCCGCCGCCGGAACGCCCGGACGAGACCGACATCAGCGTGATGCTCTACACGTCGGGTACCACCGGCCGGCCGAAGGGCGTGCCGCGCAGCCACCGCGCCGAGCACACGTCCGCGGTCGCGCACCTGGTGCAGACGCAGCACCGGCCCGGCGAGGTGACCCTGGGCGTCATGCCGATGTTCCACACCATGGGGCTGCGCAGCCTGCTCGCGTCGATCGTGGCGGCGGGGACATGGGTGCCGCAGGTCCGGTTCGACGCCGACGAATCGCTGGAGCTGATCCGGTCCGAGGGCGTCGGCGCCCTCTACCTGGTGCCGACGATGTACTGGGCGCTGCTGCACACCGGTGCGCTCGGACGTGCGTCGACCGTGCGGCGGCTGGCGTACGCGGGCGCGCCGATGCTGCCCGCGCTCGCCGAACGGCTCGTCGACGAACTGCACCCGGAGTCGTTCGTCAACCACTTCGGTTCCACCGAGAT
>JAFMQP010000136.1 GCA_017354575.1 Acidothermales bacterium
AGGACTTCCTGCAGACGGGGCAGAAGGGCCTGCGCGTCCAGCACCTGCTGCAGGCGATCGTCGACGAGTTCAAGGAGAACGAGGACCTCCCGAACACCACGAACCCCGACGACTGGGCCCGCATCTCCGGGAAGAAGGGCGAACGGATCGTGTACATCCGGACGCTGGTCTCCGGCAAGGAGGGTGTGTCCGAGGGTCGCTCCATCGACACCGTCGCGAACACCGGCCAGTACCTGTAACGGTTACGACGTAGGCTGCGCCGCATGACGACAGAGGGAGCGGTCCGCCGCATCATGGGGATCGAGACCGAGTACGGGATCTCCGTGCCCGGCCAGCCAGGTGCCAACGCGATGCTCACGTCGTCGCAGATCGTGAACTCGTACCCGACGGCCGCGGCCGCGCGGGCCCGGCGGGCGCGGTGGGACTTCGAGGAGGAGACGCCGCTGCGCGACGCGCGGGGCTTCGACGTCACCCGCGACGCCGCCGACGCCAGCCAGCTCACCGACGAGGACCTCGGCCTGGCCAACGTCATCCTCACCAACGGCGCCCGGCTCTACGTCGACCACGCCCACCCGGAGTACTCCGCGCCCGAGTGCACGAACCCCCGCGACGCCGCGCTGTGGGACAAGGCCGGCGAGCACGTGATGCTGGAGGCGCTGCACCGGGCGGCGCAGATCCCCGGCACCGCGCCGATCGTCCTCTACAAGAACAACACCGACAACAAGGGCGCGTCGTACGGCTGCCACGAGAACTACCTGATGCGCCGGTCGACGCCGTTCGCCGACATCGTCAAGCACGTCACCCCGTTCTTCGTCAGCCGCCCGGTGTTCGCCGGCGCCGGCCGTGTCGGCATCGGCCAGGAGGGCGGGCAGGCCGGTTTCCAGCTGAGCCAGCGCGCCGACTTCTTCGAGGTCGAGGTCGGTCTCGAGACGACGCTCAAGCGGCCGATCATCAACACCCGCGACGAGCCGCACGCCGACGCCGAGAAGTACCGCCGGCTGCACGTCATCGTCGGCGACGCGAACATGAGCGAGCTGGCCACGTACCTCAAGCTGGGCACCACCTCGCTGGTGCTCGCCATGGTCGAGGACGGCTGGCTGCGCGAGGACCTCAGCGTCGTCCAGCCGGTCGCCGCGTTGCACGACGTCTCGCACGACCACGGCCTCGGCCACCTGCTCACCTTGCACGACGGCCGCCGGATGACGGCGCTGCAGCTGCAGAACGAGTACCACGAGCAGGCCCGCAAGTACGTCGAGGACCGGTACGGCTCGGACGTCGACCAGGACACCACCGACGTCCTGGACGAGTGGGAGTCGGTGCTCGACCGGCTGGCCCAGGACCCCATGCTGCTGCGCGAGGAGCTCGACTGGGTGGCCAAGCTGGCGCTCCTCGAGGGCTACCGGTCCCGCGACGACATCGACTGGGACCACCCGCGGCTCCAGCTGGTCGACCTGCAGTACACCGACATCCGGCCGGAGAAGGGCCTCTACGCCCGGCTGGCCTCCCGCGACAAGATGCGCAGGCTGTTCACCGACGACGAGGTCGCCCGCGCCGTCGTCCGGCCGCCCGAGGACACCCGCGCGTACTTCCGCGGCCGCTGCCTCGCGCAGTACGGCGAGCAGGTCGCGGCGGCGTCCTGGGACTCGGTCATCTTCGACATCCCAGGCCGCGACTCCCTGCAGCGGGTGCCCATGTTGGAGCCGCTGCGCGGCACCCACGCCCACGTGGGCGAACTGCTCGACCGCTGCAAGACGGCGGGTGAGCTCGTGGCCGTCCTCACCGAAGGCGCCTAGGCCGCCCGGCCAGCCGAACCGACGCGCATCTGTCGTGCGGAGTGGATAGTGTTCGAGTGTCGACCCCCACGGGAGGTGTCATGGCTGGGAAAGAGACCGCGGGCGGGCAGCGCCGCGCGAACCGACAGCGTGAAGAGGCCGAGGAGACCGAGGTCGAGCCGGAGACCGACGTCCAGGAGCGGCACGAGAAGCTCAGTGAGGACGTCGACTCCATTCTCGACGACATCGACGAGGTCCTCGAGGAGAACGCCGAGGAGTTCGTCAGGCAGTACGTCCAGAAGGGTGGCGAGTAGGGGTACCGCTCGTCCCGCTAGGGTCTGCCGTACATGTCGATCAGCGTCCCGTCAGGGCGCGCTGGAAGGAGTGATGTGTCGTCCCATCTCGACGGCCTCGGCCGGTTGCCGAGCGAGTTCACCACGCCGGGTAACTCGTCGTTCGCCGAGTTCCTGACGCGGCACAACCCCGACCTGCTGCCGGGCCGCCGTACGCTGCCGGGCACGGTCGACGCCAAGGACATGCGGCACGGCACGACCATCGTCGCGGCCACGCACGCCGACGGCGTCGTGATGGCGGGCGACCGCCGCGCGACGGCCGGCAACGTCATCGCGCAGCGCGACATCGAGAAGATCTTCCCGGCCGACGAGTACTCCTGCGTAGGGATCGCGGGCAGCGCGGGCATGGCGGCAGAGATCGTGCGGCTGTTCCAGGTGGAGTTGGAGCACTACGAGAAGATCGAGGGCAGCACGCTGTCCCTCGACGGCAAGGCGAACCGGCTGTCGACGATGATCCGCGGCAACCTCGGCATGGCGCTGCAGGGCCTCGCGGTCGTGCCACTGCTCGCGGGCTACGACCCGGACGCCGCCACGGGTCGCATCTTCAGCTACGACGTGAGCGGCGGCAAGTACGAGGAGCAGGGCTTCTACTCCGTCGGCTCCGGTTCGGTCTTCGCCCGCGGATCGTTGAAGAAGCTGTACCGCGGCGACGCGCCCGAGCAGGACACCGTCGTCGCCTTGCTGCAGGCGCTCTACGACGCCGCCGACGACGACTCGGCGAGCGGGCTGCCCGACGTGACCCGGCGCATCTACCCGCAGGTCGCCTCGGTCACCGCCGACGGCCTGCGCATGCTGGGCGACAACGAGATCGGCGCGCTCGTCGACGCGATCCTCGACGGCCGGATGCGCCGGCCCGACGGACCCGCCGCCCCCGTCCGCGACGACGCCTGAGGAGCGCACCCATGAGCATGCCGCTGGGCTACATCTCGCCCGAGCAGTTGATGAAGGACAAGGCGGAGTACGCGCGCAAGGGCATCACCCGGGGTCGCAGCGCCGCCGTCCTGCAGTACGACGACGGGATCCTGTTCGTCGCGGAGAACCGGTCCCGCACCCTGCACAAGATCAGCGAGATCTACGACCGCATCGGCTTCGCCGCCGTCGGCATGTACAACGAGTTCGAGAACCTCCGACAGGCAGGCATCCGGCTCGCCGACGTCCGCGGCTACACCAACGCCCGCCGCGACGTCACGGCGCGTGGTCTCGCCAACGCGTACGCGCAGACGCTCGGGTCGATCTTCACCGAGGCGCACAAGCCGTACGAGGTCGAGCTGGTCGTCGCCGAGGTGGGCGAGAGCGCGGCCGAGGACCAGATCTACCGGCTCACCTTCGACGGCTCGGTGCAGGACGAGCGTGGCTACGTCGTGATGGGCGGCATGGCCGACCAGGTGGCGTCCGCGCTGGGCCGGCACTACCGGCAGGGATCGTCACTGGCCGAGGCGCTGCGCGCGGCGGTCGACGCCCTCGGCCAGCAGGAGAGCGGCGGGCACCGCGACCTCGAGGCCGGCCAGCTGGAGGTCGGCGTCCTCGACCGAAACCGCAACCGCAGCGGGCGGATGTTCCGGCGCATCCAGGGCGCGGAGCTGGAGCGGCTGCTGGCGTCGACGGTCGAGAGCGAGGAGGAGCCCGCGGCCGGAACGGAGTCCGGATCGCCCGATTCCGACAGCGACGACGGCCAGGCGTGACGTAGCCTGATCGAGTGGATCGGCGAATCTTCGGCCTCGAGAACGAGTACGGCGTCACGTGCACGTTCCGCGGCCAGCGGCGTCTCTCGCCCGACGAGGTCGCGCGGTACCTGTTCCGGCGGGTCGTGTCGTGGGGGCGGAGCAGCAACGTCTTCCTGCGCAACGGCGCCCGGCTCTACCTCGACGTCGGCAGTCACCCCGAGTACGCGACACCGGAGTGTGACAACGTCACCCAGCTCGTCGTCCACGACAAGGCAGGCGAGCGCACGCTCGAAGGACTGCTCGTCGACGCCGAGCGGCGGCTCCGCGAGGAGGGCATCGCCGGCGACATCTACCTGTTCAAGAACAACACCGACTCGGCCGGCAACTCCTACGGCTGCCACGAGAACTACCTCGTCGGCAGGCACGGCGAGTTCGGCCGGCTCGCCGACGTGCTGATCCCGTTCCTCGTCACCCGGCAGATCATGTGCGGCGCCGGCAAGGTGCTGATGACCTCGCGCGGCGCGCTGTACTGCGTGAGCCAGCGGGCCGAGCACATCTGGGAGGGCGTCTCGTCCGCCACGACGCGCTCGCGCCCGATCATCAACACCCGCGACGAGCCGCACGCGGACGCGGAACGGTTCCGGCGCCTGCACGTCATCGTCGGCGACTCCAACATGAGCGAGACCACGACGATGCTCAAGACCGGCGCCACCGACCTGGTGCTGCGCATGGTCGAGGCCGGTGTCGGCATCCGCGACCTCGCGCTGGAGAACCCCATCCGCGCCATCCGCGAGGTCAGCCACGACATCACCGGCAGGCGACCGGTCCGGCTGGCGAACGGGCGCGAGGCGAGCGCGCTGGACATCCAGGGCGAGTACTACGAGCGCGCCACCGACTTCGTCGACCGCTACGGCGCGACGCCCACGGACGAGCGCGTGCTCGACCTGTGGGGGCGCGCGCTCAAGGCCGTCTCCGGCGGAGACCTCGGCCTGATCGAGCGCGAGATCGACTGGGTCACGAAGTACCGGCTGATCGAGCGGTACCGCGCGAGGCACGGGCTGGCGCTGATGTCACCGCGGATCGCGCAGCTCGACCTCGCGTACCACGACGTGAACCGCAACCGCGGGCTGTACTACATGCTGCAGCGCAGCGGCGCGGTGGCGCGGGTGTGCCGTGACATCGACATCTTCGAGGCGAAGTCGGTGCCGCCGCAGACCACCCGCGCGCGGCTGCGCGGCGAGTTCATCCGCCGGGCGCAGGAACGCCGCAGGGACTTCACCGTCGACTGGGTGCACCTCAAGCTCAACGACCAGGCGCAGCGCACCGTGCTGTGCAAGGACCCGTTCCGCGCCGTCGACGAGCGGGTCGAGAAGCTCATCGCGGGGATGTGACGAGCAACCCCCGAGTCGGCGTCAGGCGTGTAACGGGTATGCGTGGTACACGGAGCCTGCTGGGACCCGTCGCGAGCGCGGCGGTGGCCGTCGCGGTCGTCGCGCTCGTCGCCGGTTGCGGCAACGAAACGGGCGACGGCGGATCGCCCCCGACCGCAAGCCCGACCAGCACCAGCCCGTCCTCGTCCAAGCCGCCGCTGACGAGCGGCGACACGGCGTCGCTCACGGGCACCGCCGTACGCGGTGCCGAACCCGGTTGCGTCGGCCTCAAGACCGCCGACGGGCACGCGTACGAGCTGACGGGGGACGCCCCGAGGCGGCTGGCCGGTGGCGGTGGCGGCTACCAGGCGAAGCTAGGCAAGGTGCAGGTCACCGGCCACTTCGCGAGCGCCGGCATGGCGAGCCACTGCATGATGGGCCGGGTCTTCGTGGTGAGCAAGCTGCAGAAGCTCGGCTGAGGCACACTCACCTGTTCAGCAGGGACGCCGCGTGGCGGCCGGCGGCGGCCGCCGCGAGGAAGTAGGGCAGGTCGTCGTCGAGGCCCCGGCCCATCGACGACAGCCGAACCGGCGCCGCCTTCAGCGCCCCCGCCAGGTCGGTGACGGGCACGTCGACCAGCCGGTGGCGGTCCGGCAGCGCGCGCAGCTGGTCGCGGACGCGGCCGGCGAACTCCGGGTCCGGCAGCTCGGGCACGGCGACGTCGGCGCCCGCGAGCGCGACCCGCCCGTACGCGGTGAGGCTGTGGTGGGACACGCCGCGATGGCGGTCCCTGGGGTCGGCCGCGGACACCCGCAGCGCCGCCACCGGACGGCCACCGAGCACACCGACGGCGTTGACGGCCTCGCCCGTCGCGACACCGGAGAACCCCCACCTGGTGCCGGTGCCGAGGTTGCCAGGGCCCTGCGTCACCACGACGACGTCGGCGCCGACCACGAGCCGGGCCGCGAGCAGGCCGGAGTGCACGGTGACCGCCTCCAGGTCGCCGCCGTAGGCCTGCCCGACCGTCACCGTTCCGGCGAGCCAGCCGGCGTCGCGCAGCGCGGCGACGCTGCGCGAGAACGCGAGCGGCAGCGCGCCGCCGTCGCTCATCAGGTACGCCACCGTCGCGTCCGGGCGGTCGTGCCGCAGCGCCGCGAGGATCGCGGGCAGCGCAGAGTGCAGGTCGTGGACGACTACCGGCATCCCGGCGAGGTCGTCGGCGTCGCGCAGCGTCTCGTGGTGGGCCGACTCCTGCTCGTCGACACCGAGGACGATCTGCTGCAGCGGCGTGTAGCGCGCCTTCACCAGGTGCCCCGGCCCGGCCGGCGGGTCGGGCGGCAGCCGGTCCGGCACGGCGACGACGAGGGCGTAGCCACCGGTGCCCAGGCCGCGAGCCAGCGCGGCCGTGTTCAGCAGGACCGTGTCGTCCGGTTCCGGGCTGCCGACGGCGGCGGTGTACGCGAGGGCGCGTACGATCTCGCCGTCGACGGCGACGTCGACCTCGCGCGCTCCCGGCCACTCGCGACCGACCGCGACCACCCGGCCGCTTCTCCACCGCACCACGCCGGAAGCGTACAAGCGGTCCGGTGACGCGGTTTGTTAGCGTCGCATAGCAGTAACCAGGAGGGGTGATGGTCGCGTCGCGGAAGAAGACGGAACGGCTGTTCAACCTCGTCCTCTGCCTGCTGGCGACCAGGCAGCCGATCAGCGCCGAGCACATCAGGACGTCTGTGCAGGGCTACGAGGACAGCGGCCTCGAGGCGTTCAAGCGGATGTTCGAGCGCGACAAGGACGAGCTGCGTGAGCTCGGCATCCCGCTGGAGACGGTCGAGGACTGGGAGGGCAACCCGGGCTACCGGATCCGGCGCGACGTCTACGAGCTGCCCGAGCTGACCTTCACGCCGGACGAGGCCGCCGTGCTCGGCCTCGCGGCACGCACCTGGCAGCACGCCACGCTCGCGCAGGCGGCGTCCAGCGCGATGCTCAAGCTCCGGGCCGCCGGCATGGACGTCGACTCCTCGCTGCCCGGCATCGAGCCGCGCGTCGGCGCCCGCGAGCCCGCGTTCCTGCCGCTGTGGCAGGCCCTGCTCGGCCGCTACCCCGTACGGTTCGGGTACCGGCGCCCGGGCCGGGACGGCCCGGCCACGCGCACCCTCGACCCCTGGGGCGTCGTGTCGCGGCGCGGCCGCTGGTACGTCGCCGGGTTCGACCACGACCGGCAGGCCGAGCGCGTGTTCCGGCTGGACCGGATCGTCGGCGACGTCGAACGCGCCGGGCGTCCCGGCAGCGTGCACGTGCCCGAGGGCGCCGAGGTCCGGGTCATGGTCACCAGCTGGGCCGAGGACGACGTCGGCGGGCGCCGGGCCGTGCTGCGGGTGCGGCAAGGCGCCGGGTACTGGCTGCGCCGGCACGCGAGCCGGGTCACGCACGGGGAGGACGGGTTCGACGACGTGGAGCTCGAGTTCACCCACCCGGAGCGGCTGGCCGAGAGCCTCGCGGGACACGGCGCCAACGTCGTCGTCCTCGAGCCCGAGGACGTCCGCAAGGGTGTGCTGGCGCGGCTGGAGGCCGTGGCGTACGGGGGCAGGAGATGAGCGGTCTGCCTGGCGGCGGGACGAGCAGCGAGCGGCTCTCCCGGCTGCTCGCGCTGGTGCCGTACCTGCAGCGGCACCAGGGCGTGCCGCTCGACGAGGCCGCGCGGACGTTCGGCGTCTCCGAGCGCCAGCTGGTGGACGACCTCGACCTGGTGTTCGTCTCCGGCCTGCCGGGTTACACGCCTGCCGACCTCATCGAGGTCGACTACGAGGGCGGCACCATCACGATCGACAACGCCGACACGATCGCGCGTCCGCTGCGGCTCGACGTCGGCGAGGCGTCCGCGTTGCTGGTCGCGCTGCGCACCCTCGCGGACGTCCCAGGGCTCGCCGACAGGGACGCGCTCAACCGGGCGATCGCCAAGCTGGAGCGGGCCGCGAGCGACCTCGACGTCCGCGCCGGCCGGGTGGGCGTCGAGGTCGAGGCAGAGGACCGCGTGGTGCCGTCGGTGCGGCGGGCCGTCACCGGCGGACGCCGGCTGCACCTGCGCTACTACGTGCCCGGCCGCGACGAGGTCACCGAACGCGACGTCGACCCGATCCGGCTGCTCGTCGTCGACGGGCGGTCCTATCTCGAGGCGTGGTGCCGCCGGGTCGACGACGTGCGGCTGTTCCGGCTTGACCGTGTCGTCGACCTGCACGAGACCGGCGACCCCGCGGAGGTCCCCGAGCGGGTGCAGCTGCGGGACGCCGACGAGGGGCTGTTCCGCCCCTCGCACACCGACCTGCTCGTGACGTTCGAGCTCGGCCAGGGCGCCCACTGGGTCGCCGACTACTACCCGTGCGAGTCGGTCACCGAGAACGGGGGAGTCGTGCGCGCGACGCTGCGCACGTCCGACACCAGCTGGGTGCGCAGGCTGGCGCTGCGTCTCGGCGGCAAGGCGCAGGTCGTGGACCCACCGGAGCTCGTCGAGCAGATCCGCGCGGACGCCCGGGCGGCACTCGCCGCCTACGAGAAGGTCCCCGCTCCGTAACCACGCGTAGCGGACGGGCACGCCTCCGGAGGTAGCATCTTCTCGACGTACCCGGGCCCCGACGGTGCCCACCGACTCTGGAGGATCGATGCCCGACCTTGGAGCTCCCGAGATACTGATCATCGTTGCCGTGATCCTCCTGCTCTTCGGCGCGACGAAGCTCCCGACGTTCGCCCGTTCCCTCGGCCGCTCGATGCGCATCTTCAAGTCCGAGGTCAAGGGCATCCAGCACGACGACGAGCCCGCG
>JAFMQP010000137.1 GCA_017354575.1 Acidothermales bacterium
TCGCGCCGCCGCCGAGCAGGACCGGACGCCGGGCGCGGTCCAGCCCCGCCTCCGCGAGCGCGGTGCGCAGGCCCGGCACGTCGGTGTTCTCGGCACGGCGCACGCCGTCGCCGAACACGAGCGTGTTGGCACCGCCGACCGCCCGCGCGAGCGGCGAGACCACGTCGGCCACGTCCAGCGCCACCCGCTTGAGCGGCATGGTGAGCGACAGACCGGCCCACGTGTCGTCGAGCCCGTCGACGAACGCCGCCAGCCCGTCCTCACGGCACTCCACCGCTTCGTACGTCCAGTCCAGGCCGAGCGCCGCGTACGCCGCACGATGCAGCACGGGTGACAGCGAGTGCGCGACCGGCGCGCCGAGGACGGCGGCCCTTCTCGTCACGGGTTGTTCTTCTTGAACTCGATCTTCCACTTCTGGAACTCGGCGTAGCTGTTGGTGAACCTGGTATCGCCGGTCTTCGGGTTGACCGTGATGAAGTACGTCCAGTTGCCGGCCGCCGGGTGCGCCGCAGCGTCGACCGCCGCCGCGCCCGGGTTGTCGATCGGCCCAGGCGGCAGCCCGGCGTGCAGATAGGTGTTGTACGGCGACGGGTACCGGGTGTCCTTGGTGCTCACCTTGAGCGTGCCCGCCTTGCTCTGCGCGTACAGCACCGTGCTGTCGAGCTGCAGCGGCTTGCTGACGTGGTCGCGGTTGTAGATGACCCTGGCGACCTTCGTGTAGTCCTTGGGCCGGGCCTCCATCTCGAGGAGGCTCGCCACGGTGAGCAGCTGGTGGGTCGTGAGGCCGACGCCGTGCGCCTTGGTGGCGAGGCCCCGCTCGACCTCCTCCTGGAGGTACCGGTCGATCATCATCGAGAGGATGCTCGACGGCGTCGACTTGGGCGGGATGTCGTACGTCGCCGGGAACAGGTAGCCCTCGAGCCGGCCGTGCGCGGACGCGGGCAGCCCGAGCGCGCCCGGGTGCCGGGTCGCCGCCTGGAACTTCGCCAGCGGGATCCGGGTCTTCTCGGCCAGCAGGGCCAGCACGTTCGCCGCGCGCATGCCCTCGGGCACCGTCACCCGGGACAGCACGCGTGCGCTCGGGTCGAGCAGCCGGTTGAGGGCGAGCGCGGCGGCCATGTGCTTGTTCATCCGGTAGTAGCCCGGCTGGATGCCCATCGAGTCCGGGTTGTCGGCGGCCGCCTTGTTGAACGCCTTCGTGCTCTTGACGACGCCGTCCTTCTCCAGCGTGACCGCGATGGACCGGGTGGACGCGCCGCTTTCGATGTGCACCAGCACGTTGCCCGAGCCCGCGCCGCTGTAGTCGGGGGTGTAGGTGATCCCGTGGACGACGGCGTACCCGGCCCACGCCGCGCCGCCCAGGATCGCGAAGATGATGATGACGGCGAGGAGGGCCGCGGCTCGTCCCTTCCTGCGCTTACGCCGCTCCCGGCGGCGCCGGGAGGCATAACGTCGGCGCCCTCGGGGGCC
Source organism: Acidothermales bacterium (assembly GCA_017354575.1). GTDB lineage: Bacteria > Actinomycetota > Actinomycetes > Streptosporangiales > WHST01 > WHST01. The sequence goes on from JAFMQP010000137.1 coordinate 1,471, forward strand.
GGCCTCCTCCTCGGTGAAGCCGAGGTCGAGGTCGAGTTCGTTCATCCCTCTCCCGGGACGATCTGGCCGGGCGGGTCCCCGATCCGCCGCTCGGCGTCCAGCGCGCTCTGCAGGATGACGACTGCCGCCATCTGGTCCACCACCTTACGACGAGACCGGCCGCCGACCCCAGCCACACGCAGGCCGTGTTCGGCGGTTACGGTGCTCAGTCGCTCGTCCACGAGCCGTACCGGTACCGGCGCGACCCTTGCGGCGACGCGGGTCGCGTACTCGCGTGCCGCCAAGGCCGCGGGGCCCTCCCGTCCCGAAAGCGACGTCGGCAGGCCGACCACGACCTCGAGCGCGTCCCGTTCGGTCGCCAGGTCGGCGAGCGCGTCGAGGTCGCCGGCGTCCCGGCTCAGCGTCACGACCGGTGTGGCGAGCACGCCGTCCGGGTCGCACGCCGCGACGCCCACGCGGACACTGCCGACGTCGACGCCGAGCCGTACGCCGTGTCGCACCTCGTGGGCCGTCAGCTCGCCGCGTGCCTGTCGATCGCCTGCTCGACGGCGGTGAACGCCTCCGTCATCGCCTCCGGGTTGCTGCCGCCGCCCTGCGCGATGTCGTCCTTGCCGCCACCGCCGCCGCCCAGCGCCTTCGCGCCGACACTCGCCAGCTCACCCGCGCGGAGGCCCGCCGCCCTCCGGGCCGCCTCGGTGACCGCCACGACGACGACCGGCCGGCCGTTCGCGACCGCACCGACCACGACGGCACCGGACCGCTCACCCAGCCGCCCCCTGACGTCGAGTGCGAGCGTGCGCAGGTCGTCGGCCGACGTGCCGTCCGGCGCCTGGTGCGTGACGACGGAGATGCCCGCGACGTCGTGCGCGGTGTCGACGACGCGGTCGACGCCGGCGGTGAGCTGCGCGGTACGCAGCCTGCCGATCTCCTTCTCCGCGTCGCGCAGCCGGGTGACCGTCTGCTCGACGCGGTCGCGCAGCTCGCCGCGGGGCGCCTTGAGCAGGTCGGACAGCTGCGAGACGAGCAGGCTCTCCCGGCTCAGGTAGCTCATCGCGTCGGTGCCGACGAGCGCCTCGACCCGGCGTACGCCGGAACCGATCGACGACTCGCCGAGCAGCTTCACCACGCCCAGCAGGGAGGTGTGGGCCGCGTGCGTGCCGCCGCAGAGCTCACGCGACCAGGGCCCGCCGATCGAGACGACTCGCACCTGGTCGCCGTACTTCTGGCCGAACAACGCCATCGCGCCCATCTTCAGCGCGTCGTCCTTCGGCATCACCGCGGCCTCGACGTCGAGGTCGTCGACGACGAGCGAGTTGATGCGGTCCTCGGCGTCCTGCAGCTCCTTGGCGGGCATCGCCCCTGACGCGTGGAAGTCGAAGCGCAGCCGCCCCGGCGCGTTCTCCGAGCCCGCCTGCGTCGCGGTGTCGCCGAGGATCTCGCGCACCGCCTTGTGCACCATGTGGGTCGCGGTGTGCGACCGGGAGACCGAACGCCGCCGGGTGACGTCGACCTCGGCGTGCACCTCCGCGCCGACGCGCACCTCGCCGTCGACGACCTGGCCACGGTGCACGATCAGGCCGGGCACCGGCGTCTGCACGTCGTCGACGTCGACGGTGGCGTCGCCCGCGCGGATGCGGCCGTGGTCGGGCAGCTGGCCGCCCGCCTCGGCGTAGAACGGGGTGCGGTCGAGCACCAGCTCGACCTTGCTGCCGGGCCCCGCGACGTCGACCGACACGCCCTCGACGAGGATGCCGCGGACGTGCGCCTCCGCCGCGGTCGCCGAGTAGCCGAGGAACTCGCTGCTGTCGGCGGTGTCGAGCAGCTTGGTGTACGCGGACCGGTCGACCTGCCCCATCTTCTTCTGCCGCGCGTCCGCCTTCGCGCGGTTGCGCTGCTCGGTCATCAGCGCGCGGAAGCCGTCCTCGTCGACCGAGAGGCCCTGTTCCGCCGCCATCTCCAGGGTGAGGTCGATCGGGAAGCCGTACGTGTCGTGCAGCTGGAACGCCTTGCCGCCGGCCAGCACCTGCTGTCCCGACTTCTTCGTCTCGGTGACCGCCTGGTCGAAGATCTGCGTACCGGTGCGCAGCGTCTCGCGGAACGCCTCCTCCTCGGTGTAGACGACCGTGGAGATGCGGTTCCACTCGCGGTCGAGCTCCGGGTAGGTCTCCGCCATCGCGGCCTTGCTGGCGGGGAGCAGCTCCGGCATCGTCGGTGCGTCGACGCCGAGCAGGCGCATCGCGCGCACCGCGCGGCGGATGATCCGGCGCAGCACGTAACCGCGCGCCTCGTTGCCCGGCACGACACCGTCGCCCACGATCATCAGCGCGGTGCGGACGTGGTCGGCCACGACCCGGAGCCGGACGTCATCGCCCTCGTCGGCGCCGTAGCGCTTACCGGAGAGCTCCGCCGCCCGGTCGAGCACCGGTCGGGTCTGGTCGATCTCGTACAGGTTCTCGACGCCCTGCAGGAGGTACGCGACCCGCTCGAGGCCCATGCCGGTGTCGATGTTCTTGGCCGGCAGCTCACCGAGGATCGGGAAGTCCTCCTTGCCCTCACCCGGGCCGCGGAGGTCCTGCATGAAGACGAGGTTCCACAGCTCCATGTAGCGGTTTTCGTCGACGACCGGGCCGCCCTCCTGCCCGTACTCCGGGCCACGGTCGTAGAAGATCTCGCTGCACGGCCCGGACGGTCCCGGCACGCCCATCGACCAGTAGTTGTCCTCCATGCCGCGGCGCTGGATGCGCTCGTCGGGCAGGCCGGTGATCTCCTTCCACAGCTCGAACGCCTCGTCGTCGGTGGTGAAGACGGTCGGCCAGAGCCGGTCGGCCTCGAACCCGTATCCGCCGTCGGACTGCGACCGGGTGACGAGGTCCCACGCGAACTCGATCGCCTCGCGCTTGAAGTAGTCGCCGAAGGAGAAGTTGCCGTTCATCTGGAAGAACGAACCGTGCCGCGTGGTCTTGCCGACCTCGTCGATGTCGATGGTCCTGACGCACTTCTGCACCGTGACCGCACGCTTGTACGGCGCCTGCTCGTCACCTAGGAAGTACGGCTTGAACTGCACCATGCCCGCGTTGGCGAACAGCAGGGTCGGGTCGTCGATCGGCAGGGCGGCGGAGGGCACGACCGTGTGACCGCGCTCCTCGAAGAAGCGCACGAACCTCCGTGCGATCTCTGCCGTCCTCATCGTCCTGCCTCGTTTCCCTGATCCACGCGGGACGCCGCGACCAGCGCCCGTCGGTCTCCAGCATCGCCGACGGCGTCCGCACCTCGCGAGCCGATTAGCCGGCGGCTCTCGAACGCGTCCAGCTCGGTGGCGATCTCGCGGACGGCGAAGGCCAGCGTCGCGAGCTCGAACGCGGCCCGCCGCAGCGTCGCCTGGCGCCGGTTGCGCCTACCTCGCCGGCCGAGCCGCCGGGTCGCCACGACGCCGAGCGCGAATCCGATCGCCAGGTAGCGTGCGGTCCGGTTCATCGGTCGCCTCCATCACCATTCCGCCGCCCCCGGAGTCCCCGCCGGGCGTCGTTCGTCTGAGCGCCCGACACTACCCGCAGCGCTCAACCGTCCTCGCCGGTGTCTCCGCGTAACACGCCGCGCAGGCGGTCCACGACCTCGGCGTACCGCCGTTCGGCGCCGCGGTCGGTCGGGTGGTAGTACTCCCTGTCCGCCACGGTATCCGGCGCGTACTGCTGCCTGACGACCCCGCCGGGACGGTCGTGCGGGTAGACGTAGCCGGTGCCGTGGCCGAGCTGCTGCGCGCCGGGGTAATGGGCGTCGCGCAGGTGTGGCGGGACGTTGCCGGCCAGGCCCTGCCGCACGTCGGCCATCGCGGCGCCGATCGCGGTCGTCACGGCGTTCGACTTCGGCGCGAGCGCGAGGTGGACGACGGCGTGCGCGAGGGTGAGCGACGCCTCGGGGAAGCCGATCATCGCCACCGCCTCGGCCGCGGCGACCGCCGTCTGCAGCGCCGTGGGGTCGGCCATGCCGACGTCCTCGCTGGCGAGGATCACCAGCCGGCGGGCGATGAACCGCGGGTCCTCGCCCGCCTCGATCATCCGCGCCAGGTAGTGCAGCGACGCGTCGACGTCGCTGCCGCGCAGGCTCTTGATCAGCGCGCTGGCGACGTCATAGTGCTGGTCGCCGTCGCGGTCGTAGCGGACGGCGGCGCGGTCGACGGCCTGCTCGAGGATCTCCAGGCTCACCTCGGTGGCCCCGCGCGCGGTCGTCGCGCCCGCGGCCGCCTCGAGGTAGGTGAGCGCACGGCGGGCGTCGCCCCCGGCGAGCCGGACGAGCTGGTCCTCGGTCTCGCCCGGCAGCGTCACCTCGCCGCCCAGGCCGCGCGGCTCGGTGAGCGCGCGGCGGATCACCGTGCGCACGTCGTCCTCGGTGAGCGGCTCGAGGGTGAGCATGAGCGAACGGGACAGCAGCGGGCTCACCACGGAGAAGAACGGGTTCTCCGTCGTCGCGCCGATGAACGTCACCCAGCGGTTCTCGACCGACGGCAGCAGCGCGTCCTGCTGGGTCTTGTTGAACCGGTGCACCTCGTCGACGAACAGCACGGTCTGCCGGCCGGAGAGGCCGAGGTCGCGGCGCGCCTCCTCGATCACGGCCCGGACCTCCTTGACGCCGGACGTGACCGCGGACAGCTCGACGAACCTGCGCTTGGTCGCCTGGGAGACGACGTACGCGAGGGTGGTCTTGCCGGTGCCTGGCGGCCCCCACAGCAGCATCGACATGGGCGCGTCGCTTTCGACCAGCCGGCGCAGCGGCGTGCCGGGCTCCAGCAGGTGCCGTTGGCCGACGACCTCGTCGAGGGTGCGCGGGCGCATCCGCACGGCGAGCGGCGCGTTCGTCCGCTCGGCCCGCTCGCGCGCCTCCTCGAAGAGGCTGTCCTGGTCGCTCACGCGCTCACGCTAGCGCGTCAGTCGACGACGGCGAACGCCTCGACCTCGAGGAGCAGGTCGGGCCGGACGAGGGCCGCGACCTGCACCGCGGTGCTCGCGGGCGGCCGCTCGGTGTCGACGCACTCGTCGCGCGCGATCCGCACCGAGGCAGGATGCCGATGTCGGTGACGTAGTAGGTCAGCTTCACCACGTCCGCGAACGTCGCACCTGCCTCGGCCAGGCAGCTGCGCAGGTTGGCGAACACCTGCCGGGACCGGGCGAGTCCGTCACCCGGGCCGACGAGCTCGCCGCTCTCGTCCAGCGCGACCTGGCCGGCCACGGCGACGAACCGGGCGCGACGCCCCGGGGTGTCCGCAGGTGGGTCAGCTCGGTCATGTCGGTAACTTAGCCGAGTGCTCGCCGCCCTCGGTCGGTTCTGCCACCGACGCCCCCGCTGGATCCTGCTCGTCTGGCTCGTCGTCGTGGTGGCCGGGTTCGGTCTCGGTTCACACGTGTTCGACCGGCTCGCCGACACGCGGTACGCGCCGCCGGGCAGCGAGTCGGTGCGCGGCGACGACCTGCTCACTCACGCCGCCGGGCAGGGCGACCAGATCGTCGTGCTGCTGGACGGGCACCGCGTCGGCGACCCGCGGCTGCGCCGGGCGGTCGAGCACGCGGTCGGCGACGTGCGGACGCGGCCGTACGTCCGGCGGGCGACCGACTGGTACGACACCCGCTCGGCGACACTGCGGGCGCGGGACGGCCGGGCGAGCCTGGTGCTGGTCGAGGTCGACGGGACCGCGGACAAGCCCCAGCGCGACCGCGCGTACGACCAGGTGACGTCGAGGATGCGGCAGCTGGACGGCGTCGTACCGGGCCTGAGGGTCGAGATCGGCGGAGCCACGGCGGTCGGCCGCGACGTGAACGGCCAGCTCGAGCACGACCTGCGCACCGGCGAGCTCTTCGCGCTGCCCGTCACCTTCGTGCTGATGATCCTCGTGTTCGGCGGTCTGGTGCCCGCGCTGCTGCCGGTCGCGAGCGCGGTCGCCGCCATCGCCACCTCCCTGCTCTCGCTGCTCGGGTTCTCCTACGCCGTCGACGTCGACTCCAACGCGATCTCGATCACGACGATCCTCGGCCTCGGCCTGTCCATCGACTACGCGCTGCTGATCGTGAACCGGTACCGGGAGGAACGCGGCCGCGGGCTGGCCGGACCGGCCGCGGTCGAGCGCACCGTCGCCGTCGCCGGCCGCACGGTCTGCTTCTCCGCGCTCACGGTCGCCACCGCGCTGAGCGGCCTGTTCGCGTTCCGGACGCCGATGTTCCACACGTTCGCGATCGCCGGTGTCGGCATCGTCGTGCTCGCCGCGCTCGCGGCGCTGACCCTCGTGCCCGCGCTGCTCGCCGTCGCCGGCCGCTTCGTCAAGGTACCCACCGCACCGCTGCCCGACGACGGGTTCTTCGCCCGGCTCGCCCGCGGCACGAGGCGGCTGGCACCGCTCGTCGTGGTCGGCGTCGTCGCGGTGCTGCTGCTCGCGGGCGCACCGTTCCTGCACGCGACGTTCGGCGGCGTCGGCGCGGACATCCTGCCGGCATCGGCGCAGAGCAGGCAGGTGGCCGACGCGCAGAGCGACCGGTTCCCCGGCGGGGACGCCGATCCCGTGCGCGTGGTCGCGTCCGTGCCCGTGTCCCCGCTGGCCGCGTACGGGCGCGAGACGGTGCGGGCGCTGCCCGACGTCGCCCACGTCCGCGCACGTGCCGCGGGCGACGGCGTCAGCACGCTGGAGGTCTACGCGACGCGCGCGAGCGACGGCCGGTCGCACGACGAGGTCGCCGAGGACATCGTCCGCGCGATCCGCGCCCACCGCCCGGGCTTCCCCAGCTACGTCACCGGGTCCGGCGCGCTGCTGGTCGACATGAAGGCGGAGATCGGCGACCGCCTGCCGTGGGGCGTCGGGCTCATCGCCGTCACGACGTTCTTGCTGCTGTTCCTGATGACCGGCTCCGTGCTCGTCCCGATGAAGGCGCTCGTGATGAACGCGCTGTCGCTCACCGCGACGTTCGGCACGCTCGTGCTGGTGTTCCAGGAGGGGCACCTGGCCAGGCTGCTCGGCTTCGACCCGCCGGGCTCGCTCGACCTGTTCGTGCCGATCCTCGTGTTCGCGTTCGCGTTCGGGCTGTCCATGGACTACGAGGTCTTCCTGCTGTCGCGGATCAAGGAGGCGTACGACGCGACGGGCGACAACACCCGCGCCGTCGAGCTCGGCCTGCAGCGCAGCGGCCGGATCATCACGTCGGCGGCGTTGATCGTGATCATCGTGTGCGTCGGCTTCACCTTCGGCCGGCTCGTCTTCATCAAGGAGATGGGCCTCGCCATGTGCGTCGCGGTGGCCGTCGACGCGACGCTCGTGCGCTGCCTGCTCGTCCCTGCGACCATGTCGCTGCTCGGCCGGGCGAACTGGTGGGCGCCGGGGTGGTTGCGTGCATTGCACGAGCGGCTCGGCTTGCACGAACATGCGGACAGTCACGGCCGGTTCGCGCACCGTCGGGTCGACGGTGCCGTCGCGCCGTCGGCCGACGGCGACG
>JAFMQP010000138.1 GCA_017354575.1 Acidothermales bacterium
CGACCTCGGTGGCGACGAGGATGCTGCGCGCGCTGGTGGTGTGCGCCGCCTCGAGCATGCCACCGGTCGACAGGATGTGCACGCGATCCCGTTCCACCGCACCGTTCTCGGCGAGGTAGAGCGCCGACGTCGCGCAGCCGCACTCGGGGTGGACGAACAGCTCGGCGTCCGGGTCGGCCTCGGCGCGGGCGGCGAGCGTCCCGCCGTCGATGCCGGCGTGCACGTGGCACTCGCCGTGCCACACGTGCATGTTCGTGCGGCCGGTGACGCGGCGGACGTGCGCGCCCAGGAACACGTCGGGCAGGAACAGCACTTCGCGGTCCGCGGGTATCGACTCGACGACCTCGACCGCGTTCGAGGAGGTGCAGCAGACGTCGGTCTCGGCCTTCACCTCGGCGGTGGTGTTGACGTACGCGACGACGACGGCGTCGGGGTGCTCGGCCTTCCAGGCGCGGAGCTGGTCGGCGTTGATCGAGTCGGCGAGCGAGCAGCCTGCACGCTCGTCGGGGATCAGCACGGTCTTGTCGGGGGAGAGGATCTTCGCCGTCTCGGCCATGAAGTGGACGCCGCAGAAGACGATGGTGCCGGCGTCCGACTCGGCGGCGATGCGGGAGAGCGCGAGGGAGTCGCCGACGTGGTGCGCGACGTCCTGGATCTCCGGGACCTGGTAGTTGTGCGCGAGCAGCACCGCGTCGCGTTCGCGGGCCAGGCGCCGCACCTCGCGCTGCCACTCTGCGATGTCGGTCATCCTTCCTCCCGGTTTTCGCCTAAGAGTCGAAAACGGTTACGATACTAACATTCCCGCAACGGCGATCGTCCACGAAGTGCTCGCGGCCGTACTCAGCGTCCGCGAGGCGACGCTGCACGTACTGCTGTGGCAGCGGGCCAGGGCGCCGCACGCGCACCGCTGGGCGCTGCCCGGCGGCGTGCTCGGCGCGCGTGAGGACGTGCGGACGTCGATGCTGCGGCAGCTGTCCGAGAAGGTGGACGTCCGCGAGGTCGCGCACCTGGAGCAGCTGGCGGTGTTCTCCGCGCCGGACCGGCGGCCGGGAGCCCGGCGGATCGCGACGGCGTTCCTCGGCCTGGTGCCGAGCGACGCCGACCCGCGCGTGCCACCCGACACCCGCTGGTGCCCGGTGGCCCGGCTGCCCGAGACGGCGTTCGACCACGGGGAGATCGTGCGGGGCGCGCGGGAACGGCTGCAGGGGAAGCTGTCGTACACCAACGTCGGCTTCGCGCTGGCACCGCCGCGGTTCACGATCTCGACGCTGCGGGTGCTGTACGCCGCCGCGCTCGGCTACGACGTCGACCCGACCAACCTGCAACGCTTCCTGTCCCGGAGGGGGCAGCTGGTAGCGACGGGCGGCTCCGCCCCGCCAGGCCCGTCCGGCGGCCGCCCCGCGTCCCTGTACCGGTTCCGGAGCAGGCGCCTCGAGGTCACCGACGAGTTCGTCGCCTTCCGCCCGCCCCGCTGACACATCGCCCCGAGCCGCCCGGTGCCGCCCTTCCGCTCCGCCCCGCGCCGCCCGGCCCGCCCCGCGCCGCCCCTCCCACTTCACATGGCGCCACTCGACTCCACATGGCGCCGCTCGACTTCACATGGCGCCGCTCGATCGGAACCGGCACGAATCGGGCATTGTTTCGAGTCGCGCCATGTCAACTGCCGCGGCGCCGTGTGAAGTGAGGAGTGAGGATGGTCGCGGCGTCAGCGGGCTGGTGACGTGGACACCCACTCACCGGCGCGCATGACGGCGCGGACGGCGAGGTCGGCGGGGTCGAGGACGACGAGGTCGGCGCGCTTGCCGGGCTCGAGGCTGCCGACCAGGTGGTCCAGGCCGAGCACGCGGGCGGGCGTGAGGGCCGCGGCGCGCGCGACGAGCGGCCAGGTGAGGCCGACGTCCAGGATCGCGCGCCGCACCGCGACGTCCATGGTCAGCGTGCTGCCCGCGATCGTGTCGCCCTCGGCGAGCCGCGCGACCCCGTCCACCACCCGCACGCGCATGGTGCCGAGCCGGTAGACGCCGTCCGGCATGCCCGCCGCAGCCATCGCGTCGGTCACCAGCGCGACGTGCTCGGACGAGGCCGCGTACGCCACGACCGGGTCGGCGAGGTGGGTGCCGTCGTTGATCAGCTCGCACGTCACCTCCGCGGCGGCCAGGCAGGCGAGCACCGGCCCGGGCTCCCTGTGGTGCAGCGGCCGCATGCCGTTGAACAGGTGTGTCGCCACCCGCGCGCCCGCGTCGACGGCCTGCCGCGTCTGCTCGTAGGTCGCGTCGGTGTGCCCCACGGCGGCGACGACGCCCGCGTCGACGATCCACCGCACCAGGTCGACGGCACCGGGCAGTTCGGGGGCGACGGTCATCATCCGCGCGTGCCCGTCGGCCGCCGCGACCAGCCGGTCGAAGCCGGCCGGGTCGGGATCACGCAGATACGCCGGGTCCTGTGCCCCGCAGCGCTTCGCCGACAGGAACGGACCTTCGAAGTGCACACCCGCGACGACGCCGGCGACGGCGAGCCGCCCGAGCGTCCCCGCCTGCGCGGCGAGGGTGTCGGACGACGCGGTCACCAGACTGGCGAGCATCGTGGTGGTGCCGTGCGCGAGGTGGAACCGCGCCGCCCGGCACGCCTCGTCGCGGTCGGTCGTGCTGAACGACGCCCCGCCGCCGCCGTGGCAGTGGATGTCGACGAAGCCGGGCAGCACGTACCCGCCTTCGACGTCGCGCCGGTCGCGGTCCTCGGGCTCCGGGCCGGTGCCCACCTCGCGCACCCGGCCGTCCACGACCTGCACCCAACCGTCGACCACCCGGTCCGGCAGCACCACCTGCCCACCCCCGAGCACCGTCATCGGCGCCGCCTTCCGCTCAATCGCTGGTCACGGTAGCCGGATCATCGCTCATCTGTGCTGACCAGGCGCCTACCATTGACCACACTGAGGCGATCGGGGACGATGTCGCCCACTGGCACTGCAGCTGGCACAAGGAGAAACTTCCATGGCTCGAGTCCTCTTCGACAAGGCGACACGCATCTACCCAGGTAGTGACGTGCCGGCGGTGGACGCGCTCGACCTCGAGGTCGAGGACGGCGAGTTCATGGTCCTGGTCGGCCCGTCCGGCTGCGGCAAGTCCACGTCGCTGCGCATGCTCGCGGGCCTGGAGGGCGTCGACAAGGGCGAGATCTACATCGGCGACCGCGACGTCACGCACCTTCCGCCGAAGGACCGCGACATCGCGATGGTCTTCCAGAACTACGCGCTCTACCCGCACATGACCGTCGCCGACAACATCGGCTTCCACCTGAAGATCAAGCGGACGCCGAAGCCGGAGATCAGGGAGCGCGTGCTCGAGGCGGCGAAGCTGCTCGGTCTCGAGGAGTTCCTCGACCGCAAGCCGGCCCGGCTGTCCGGCGGCCAGCGGCAGCGGGTCGCGATGGGCCGCGCGATCGTCCGCCAGCCGCAGGTGTTCCTCATGGACGAGCCGCTTTCCAACCTGGACGCGAAGCTGCGCGTCGCCACGCGCACCCAGATCGCCTCGCTGCAGCGCCGGCTCGGTGTCACCACCATCTACGTCACGCACGACCAGGTCGAGGCCATGACCATGGGCGACCGCGTCGCGGTGCTCAAGGACGGCATCCTGCAGCAGGTCGACACCCCGCTGAAACTCTACGAACACCCGAGGAACGTCTTCGTCGGCGGCTTCATCGGCTCGCCCGCGATGAACCTGGTCACCGGTTCGGTGGTGGACGGCGGCGTCGACCTCGGCGGCGGCTACATCGTCCCGCTCACGCCGGCGCAGCGCTCGTCCGTGACGGGCGAGACCGTGGTCGTCGGCGCCCGTCCCGAGGCGATGCGGATCGGCGCCGAGGGCGACGGGCTGAAGGCGATCGTCGAGCTCGTCGAGGAGCTCGGCTCGGACGCCTACGCGTACTGCTCGGCCACCGTGCCCGGCCAGGACGAGTCGCAGCAGATCACCGTGCGCTGCGACGTGCGGAACACCCCGCAGAAGGGCGCGTCGGTCGGCCTGCAGATCGACAGGGACTCGGTGCACCTGTTCGACGGCGCGTCCGGCGAGCGTCTCACCGACTGAGCTTCCCGAGGCATCGCACCTACGCGGTCGTGTCGGCACGGCCGCGTAGTGTTGTGCTCGAATACGTTGGCACGTCAGGCTCGTTGAATGACACAGGTGTAACTTGGCGCGTACGATGTGGGTGACCGCGACGTCCGACCCGGAGGGCACGCATGAGCTACGACGCGCCATCGAGAGCCGCCGCTGACGTGACCGGCGACCTCTCCGAGCGTGATGCGCAGATCCTGTCCTTCGAGCGCCAGTGGTGGAAGTACGCCGGCGCCAAGGAGCAGGCGATCCGCGAGTTGTTCACCATGTCGGCCACGCGCTACTACCAGATCCTCAACACGCTGATCGACCGGCCGGAGGCCCTGGCGTTCGACCCGATGCTGGTAAAGCGGCTGCGCCGGATGCGCTCGTCCCGGCAGCGGGCGCGTTCCGCCCGGCGTCTCGGCGTGTCCGGCTGACGCCGCCGGCCCTTCCCGTGTCCCGAGGTGTGCGGTCAGATCACGCCGGCTGGCAGACCGGGCAGTACCGGGTGTGCGGCAGCACCTCGAGCCGCTCCAGCCCGATGGCCTCGCCGCAGGTCACGCAGACGCCGTAGCGACCCTCGTCGACGCGGTGCAGTGCCGCCTCGATCTCGTGCAGGGCCCAGCGGGCCGCCTCGGCGATCGCGGCGTCCACGGCGCGGCGCGCGTCCGTCTCGTCCGCGGTCCCGTCGGCGTGGCCGTCGAGCGCCGCGAGCTGCTCCGCGCGGAAGCGTCGCTGCTCCTCGAGCTGCGCGCGCAGCTCGGGCAGCATCTCGGCGAGCCGGTCGCGTCGGTGTCGGCGGGTGGCGGTGGTGCCGAGGGTGGGTCTGTGGGGGTCGGTCTTGGTCATCTCCTGCTCCGGTCCGTCCGTACGACGCGTCGCTCGGCAGGGTTCGCCAGGGCGACGCCTAGGCGAGTACGGGACGGCCGGGCGGGCCACGGGAGGACGCCGCGACGGTATGGCACTGCTGGTCCCCGGCCTCGCGGCGTCCGTACCGGAGCGCGAGGAGGACGAGCACCGCGAGCGCGGTGACGGCGAAGGGGGCGGTGGCGGGCAGGCCGCCGTCGTTGCCGATGCCGCGGACACCCGAGCCGGGCAGCAGCTTGCCGACGTCCTTGACCGCATGGGCGGCCGGGTGCGTGCGCACGTGCTGGCCGCTGTCGGCCGCCGCCGCGGCACCGAGTGCGAACAGACACGCCACGCAGAGCAGGACCAGGAGCGCCGCGGTGCTCCTGCGGTCCGGGCCTGTTGCTGGCCGTGCCATGCCTCCACAGTACGCGAGGGGCCGGGAGGCAGGTACCCGCGTGACTGTGAGTTCTCTGGAAATCCGCTCCCACTTTCATTTCCGATCGGCGTTGCTGGTAATGGATCGGCATGGTTACCGTAGGACGCGAGGGCGCCGACCGGACGGAGGTGGCTCGATTGCGGACACTCGTGCCCGATCTCATCGCTCTCTTCCACCACCGGTTGCACGTCGATCTGCTGCGCGTGACGACCGCCCTCTGTCCTCGCTGACCGTCGGCCGGTCCTCCCCGTGGTCCGCCTCGCCTCCACGACAGGAGCGTTCACCCGTCATGCCCGCACCCGGCCGCCTGGTGCGGCGGCCACGTCGAGCATCCGCGTCGGTTCGGGCGCCGTGCAGTTCGGTCACCAGACGCCGGCCGCGGTCGTCGAGCAGTTCGGCACCGTCGACGCGCTGTTCCCCGGTCGGGTCGACCTCGGTCTCGGACGGTCCGCGCAGCGGCGCACGGAGGCCGCCGCCGGCGCCGACAACAAGGCTCCGTTCACGGCCCGGCCGGAGGACGGGGAACGGGTCGTCGACGGGTTGCTGATACCCGCGCCGTTCCGGCGCCGAACGGCTGGCGGGCCCACGACGGTCGGCGGCGCAGGCGGCGTTGCTGCAGCAGCCAGGAGCGCGGGCGCCCGGCTACGCAGAGCAGGTCGACGACATCCTCGCGCTGCTCGCGGGTACGTACCGCACCGACGACGGTCTCGACATCCACGCGGTACCCGGGGAGGGCGCGGACCTGCAGGTGTGGATCCTCGACAGCGGTGGGCAGAGCGCAACCGTCGCCGGTGAACGCGGCCGGCCGTTCGGCGCCGACTACCACGTCAGCCCCTCGTCGGTGCTCGAGTCGGTGGAGGCGTACCGGGACCGCTACTGGCCCTCCGACGCGTATCCCGAGCCGTACGTCATCGTCTCCGCGGACGTCGTCGTCGCGGCCGACGAGGACGAGGCGCACAGCCTGGCCGCGCCGTACGCACACTGGGTGTACAGCATCCGCAGCGGCAACGGCGCGATCCCGTTCCCACGCCCGCCGAGGCGGAGGCGCGCTCGGAGCCGTGGACGAGCAAGGACAACGCGCTCGTCGTCGACCGGGTCGCCACCCAGTTCGTCGGCGCACCGCAGACCGTGGCCGCGCAGCTGCGGACCCTGCAGCGAGTCACCAACGCCGACGAGCTGCTCGTCACCACCATCACCCACGACCACGCCGACCGATCGTACGAGCTTCTCGCCAAGGCGTGGCAGTCGTAGCCGTCCGGGCCAGCCGCTCCGTTACAGGGGTGTGATCCGCGAGGGTTGAGAGATCCGTCCACTCGCGATACCTTTCGGTATACAGCTGTATATGGACACAGTTGTATACCGAACCTGCTGCTTCCCCGCGCCGCGGAAAGGTGGACGGCATGACGATCCCGATGAGCACCGGACGACGAGCGTGCGTGGCGGCGCTCGTGGTGGGGCTGACCTTGGCAGTCGGTGCGTGCGGCGGCGGAACATCGGATTCGGCCGGACCCAGCAAAGCGCCGACGGGATCACTGGTGCCGTCGGCGACGATGGACAAGGCGAAGGCTGATCCGCTCTCGCCCTATCCCACCCAGCCGGGAAAGCTGCCCTCCGTCACCGTCGGCCAGTCCGTGCCGGCGTTGTCGTTCGCGGCACTCGACATCGCCCAGCAGATGAACTTCTTCGGGTACATGGGCGTCAAGGTGGACTATCAGCAACTGCAGGCCGGCTCGACGATGCTGCAGGCCGTGTCGAGCGGGAGCATCAAGATGGGTGACTCGGCGTCCACGGAGATCGCCACCGCGGCCGTGAAAGGCCTGCCGCTGCAGGCCGTCGAGAACACCATCATGATGACGCTGCAGGTGTGTGTCCGGAAGTCGTGGGCGGACAGCCACGGCGTGACGCCGTCGTCGCCGCTCGCCGATCGGGTGAAGGCGCTCAAGGGCGCGAAGATCGCCATCACCGGGCCCGGTTCGGTCTCCGACACGATCGCGCGGTGGCTGCTCAAGAAGTACACGAAGCTGGACGCCGACAAGGACGTCTCCCTGATCCAGGTGGGTGGGGCCGCCTCGTTCGCGCCCTCGATCGACAGCAACCGGGTGCAGGCGTTCATCCTGTCCGCGCCGAACTGCCAGCAGGCGAAGCAGGGCGAGGTCCTCATCCAGCCGACCGAGATCCCGACATTCAAGAACTACACCCACGAGGTCCTGTACGTGCGTTCCGACTGGGCGAAGAAGAACGCGAACGTCGCGACGCGCGTATCCACCGCCGTGGCCATGGGCAACAACTTCATCATCAAGCATCCGGACGAGGCGCTGAAGCTCCTCGAGAAGAAGTACTCGGACGTCCCCGCGTCGGTCGTCGACAAGGCGTTCAAGGAGAACATCCAGCCGAACATCCGTCCCGACGGTAAGTTCACCGAGGCGATGTGGAAGAGCACAGGACAGGTGCTGCAGGAAGGCGGCTTCGTCCCGAAACCGCCGAACGTGAAGCCCGGCGGTGTGTGGACCAACAACTACATCAACATCGGCGCAGCGAAGGTGTACTGACGGCCCTCGAGTCCTGCGAACGCAGGAGGTGCAATGGCAGACCAGGTCATCCGCTTCGAGAACGTCGGGCTGACGTTCCGAGGCGGGGGCAAGTCCGTGCCGGCGCTCGATGACGTCTCCTTCGGTGTCGAGGACAACGAGTTCACCAGCATCGTCGGACCGTCGGGGTGTGGCAAGACGACCTTGCTGCGGCTCTGCGCCGGGTTGGTCTTCCCGACGACGGGCACCGCCTCCTGTCACGGTCGTCCGGTCACGAAGCTCAACACCGAGGTCGGCTTCGTCACCCAGGAGAGCAACCTGTTCCCGTGGATGACCCTGTACCAGAACGTCGAGTTCCCGTTGCGTGTGAGGGATGTGCCCGCGCGGGAGCGGCACGAGCGGGTGATGCGGCAGATCGAGATGGTCGGACTCGACGGCTTCGAGAAGCACTATCCGCATCAGCTCTCCGGTGGCATGCAGAAGCGGGCGTCGATCATCAGGACGATGGTCTACGAACCCGACGTGGTGTTGATGGACGAACCGTTCGGCCCGCTCGACGCGCAGACGAAGATGCTGCTGCAACGCGACCTACTGCGTGTCTGGGACGTGCGCAAGCAGACGATCCTGTTCGTCACGCACGATCTGGTCGAGGCCGTCGCGCTGTCGGACAACGTCGTGGTCATGAGTGCCCGTCCCGGTCGGATCAAGGGTGTGTTCCCCATCAGCGTCGAACGGCCGCGGGACGTGTTCCAGATCCACACCGCGCCCGGCTTCGCGGAGGACTACGACCGGATCTGGTCCTGCTTCAGGTCCGAGGTCGATCCCAGCGCGGAGTCGCCCGAACGCGCGTCGGCGGGTTCCTGAAGCCTTGGAGGCATCGTGGCTGTCACCGCAGAGGCATCGGTCGCCGAGATCGAGGGCGCGGCTCGCCCATCGCGCCGTCGGGACCTGTTCGGCCGCGTCTGGCCCGCGCTCGTCGTAGGTATCGTCCTGCTCGGCGCGTGGCAGCTGACTACAGCGA
>JAFMQP010000015.1 GCA_017354575.1 Acidothermales bacterium
CATGGGGCTGAAGCTCTGGGACACGCTCTGGCAGGCGGGCCAGGAGCACGGCGCCATCGCGGGAGGGCGCGCGGCGTTCAACGGCCTGCGGCTGGAGAAGGGTTACCGTTCGTTCGGCACCGACATGACCTGGGAGCACGACCCGTACGAGGCCGGCGTCGGCTTCGCGGTGCGGATGGACAAGGACGACTTCGTCGGCAAGCGCGCGCTGGCTGACCGCGATTCGGATGCGGTGCGCCGCCGTCTCACCTGCCTCGTCCTCGGTCCGAACGACGTGGTCATGGGCAAGGAGCCGGTGTACGCCGGCGGCGAGTGCGTCGGCTACGTGACGAGCGCGGGCTGGGGCTACACGCTCGGCCACGGCATCGCGTACGCCTGGCTACCCGCGTCGCTTGCCGAGGTCGGCACAGGGGTGGAGATCGGGTACTTCGACCGCCTCATCCCGGCGACCGTCGCCGCCGAGCCGCTGTTCGACCCGGACATGACCCGCCTCCGCGGCTGACCGCCCGCCGGAGTTGTCCACAGATTCGTCCGGCGCCGGAATCCGGGCGGGCATTTCGTCTACCGTCGCATCTGGAACTGCTCGACACGAACAGTGCAGGGGGCGACGGTGGGCAGGATCGTCTTCCATCCGGACGAGGTGTCCGGCTGGGGGCACGCGGCGCGGCATATCGGCACTCGGTCCGGGCGGCGGCTTCACACCTCGGGAAGGCCGAGGACGATGCCGCACGGGCCAGAGCGCCAGGGCTCACGTCGGTGGTCGCCTTCTCGAGGTATACCGCGACGATGAACCGGGGTATCGGTGACGTCGCGGACGACGTGAACGGCGTCGGAGCAAGCTGATCAGTACGGTGTCGATCGTACGGCAAACCGACGACGCGAGTGTCGACGAGTTCGCGCGGGTCCACGTCGACGTTCACCATGCGCCGGTGCCGTGATGGCTGTCAGCTATGCCACGTTGGCGCGGATGCGCCCACAGTCCTTCGTCGAGGCGGCCGGGCGGTTGGCGAGGAGTGCGACCGGGCTGCAGCACGCGGAACACGGATATGACCGCCACGTCGTACGTCCGTTGGGGGCGAGGCACGGGTGGCACGGCGGTGGCCAACCCGATGCGTCGATCGTCGCTCAGGTCGAGGGTCTCGCGATCGGGACTGTCCGGCTTCGCGTACTCGCGGGAAGGGTCGCTCTCGTCGCGCTCGCAATCGGCATGGCGACGGCGCGACAGCAGCTCGAGAGCATCGTCCGCAAGGTGGAAAGTGCCGGCATGACCGTGGACGACGACGGCTCCGTCGCAGCGAACCCGAGTGGTGATATCGGCACCGACGCGACGTACAGCCGCGCCACGACCGAGTACGAGAACGAGATCAGGAAGGTGCTTTCCTTCGCCACCCATGTCGACGGCGTTTGTGCCGCGGCACTAGGGCGCAACGACGACCAGCCTGTGTCGACGCAGAACGCCGACCCGGGCATTCTCGAGCGGGCGCTGGACGACTACGGCAACGCTGCCGGTGACCTCGCGAGCGCTTCGAACCTGCTCTTCGACACGATCGAGAGGTCGACGGCTCTCGACTCGGACCTCCGAGGCCGATGGGACGCAGAATGTCAACGCGATCCCACGGGGCAGGAAGCACAGTTCGTCGGCGAATGCATACTGGCTGAGGCAATAAATCCACTCAGGACCGGTTACGATATACTTTTCGGGTGTACACCGCTGCTACGAGACGAGTTCCGGAGAGTATGGATCAGTGGTGATCGCAAGATAAAGCGTAATATCGTCCCGCAGCACGAGTCATTCGTCGTCGATATCATTGCGCGGCTTCCGGTACTACAGCGAATCCGTGACGATCATGTGAGGCGCTACGGGAGGCTCTTCCCGTACCTCGTGTTCGAGGAATTCACCGAGTGGTTCCTGGCCGACTATGAACGCCACGTGGCCAAGGATGGTGACTCCGGTGCCTGGAAGGTGATTCGTTGTCGATGGACGAGCGCCAGGAGTTGCTCGACTACATCGACCAGCAGTTGACCGCGTCCGACGACGAGTGGTTCGTGAACGCCATACTGGTGGACTTCGTCGAGGATCTTCCGTACCCGGGCGACAGCGGAGCATGGCTCCTGGGCGCGCTCGGGCCCGGGCTGAGGCGAGCCGTCGCCGAGCAGTGGCCGGAGGTCGGACTCGCCTTGGATCTCGTCGAGCGCGTCCCAGAGTTGCATCCGGCCTACGCGACCTACGTCGAAGGGGAGGGCCGATTCGATCTGTTCCTTGAGGAAGTGGCGACGTGGACCGCGAGCGATTTCGAAACCGGCGGTATCGCAGCCTCCGGGGAGCCGGCCTGGCGGAGCGTTCTCGCCCTTCTGGAGGATGCCTACGCGACTCCTGGCGGACGTGTGAGTCACGATATCGAGACCTTCGTCCTGCCCCGTCTCGCGTCCGGCGAAGGAGACGGAGGGATAACTGCGTACCTCGGGCCCAGACTGCGCTACGCACTCCGTGGCGGCGATGGGCGCAACGGTTGACGAGCGAGAGTTTCGACGTTCTCGAGAATGAGTTCGAGCGCACCTACGAGAGGTGCCGCCCTCGAACGGATGCGTGGACCCTTTTCCGCCAAAGCAGCCGTGACCGGCGAGTCGCGGGAGTTCGAGCGGATCCACCGTTGTCGTAGGTGTCGGACTCCGCCAGGGTCAGCTTCAGGTTCGGATCGGCTGGGAAGAGGCGTGGTCTGTCGCCACGGGTAGACGAACAGGTGGAGGCCGTCGGCGAGCGTCGCGCGAACCAGGGTGCCGCTGCCGCTGACGTAGATGGTGCCGTCCACCTCGTCCTTGAGCTTCCGGATGGTTTCAGGCGAGTACGGGCCGAGGATCTCGCTGTTCGTCAGCGTGCCGGAGACGACGTACTTGGTGGTGTCGTTGAAGAACGGCGCGCCCGGATCGTCCTCGACGGTGCGCGTCGACCAGGCCGGCTCGAACATCTCGTAGGTGGTGCGCCCGAGCAGGATGGCGTTGCTCCGTTCGGTGGCCGCGCCCATCTCCGGTGTGAAGCCGTAC
The DNA here is from genome assembly GCA_017354575.1 of Acidothermales bacterium. Lineage (GTDB taxonomy): Bacteria > Actinomycetota > Actinomycetes > Streptosporangiales > WHST01 > WHST01. The sequence continues at coordinate 3,043 of JAFMQP010000015.1, forward strand.
TCGGAAGTCCCGGGTCAGACTAGGGCGCGGATGGACTGCTCGAAGCCGGAGACGTGCTCCTCGGCGAGCTGCCGGGCCTTGTCCGGGAAGCCGTCGAGGATCGCGGCGACGAGTGGGACGTGCTCGGCGACATGGCCTGTCATGCCGGATAGACGCGGCAGGAACACGCACCAGATGCGAGTGGCGAGGTTGTCGTACCGCACGAGCGTGTCCTGCAGGAACGGGTTGTGCGTGCAGTCGTAGACCGCCCGGTGCGCGCGCAGGTCGAGACGCATCAGCTCGTCCGAAGCCCGCGTGCCGTCCGCGTCGCTCAGCTCACCGAGCAGCGCGTCGAGCCGGCCGCGGTCGGCGTCGGTGGCGCGCTCGGCCGCGGCCGCGGCGCCGAGCGGCTCCAGGCTGTGCCGCACCTCGGAGATGTGCCGCAGGTCGGCGATGTTCACGTCGGTCGCGAACGTGCCGCGCCGCGGGTACGCCACGACCAGGCGCTCGCTCGCCAGCCGCTTGAGCGCCTCGCGCACGGGCGTCCGTCCGACCTCGAGCGAGCGGGTGAGCGCGTCCTCGTTGATCGGTTCGCCCGGCCGGATCTCCAGCAGGATCAACCGATCGCGGATCGCCCGGTACGCCTGCTCGGCGAGCGATCCCTGGTGTACGGCCGGCGCCTTGACCGTGGTGTCCACGGAATGTACTGTAGCCGACGATTGATATATCAGTCATCTTTCAAGGCGGAACCTCCGATGACGGGCATCCCGGTGAGAAACGCGAGCACGGTGCTCGACGCGATCGGCGACACACCCCTCGTGAACATCGAGGGCATCTGGGTCAAGCTCGAGTTCGCGAACCCGTCCGGCTCGATCAAGGCGCGGCTGGCGAAGTACGTCATCGAGCGTGCCGAGCGGGAGGGGCTGCTGCGCCCCGGCGACACCATCGTCGAGGCGAGCAGCGGCAACACCGGCAACGCGATGAGCATGGTCGCGGCGGTCAAGGGCTACCGGATGCTCGTCGTCATGCCTAACGGGATGAGCCCGGAGCGGACGGCCATCTCCCGCGCGTACGGCGCCGAGGTGCGCACGATCGGCGACTTCCAGGTGACCGACGCGCTGGCTCTCTCCCGTGAGCTGGGCGAGAAACCGGGCTTCTTCGCACCGCAGCAGTTCGACAACGAGTGGAACGTCGACGAGAACCGCGAGTGGCTCGCGCGCGAGGTGCTCCGGCAGTTGCCCGACGGCGTGGTGCCCGACGCCGTCGTCAACGGCATCGGCACGGGTGGCACGATCGTCGGCGTGGGCCAGGGATTCCGCGCGGTCAACCCGAACTGCCGCGTCGTCGCGTTGGAGCCCGACGAGTCCTGCACGATCGTGTGCGGCGAGGTCTGCAAGCACCTGATCGAGGGCATCGCGGACGGTTTCGTCCCCGGCATCATCGCCAGACACCGCGGCGAGATCGACGAGTTCGTCTCGATCGGCAGCACCGAGGCTGTCGGCGAGATGCGACGGATCGCGCGCACGTACGGCATGTTCGTCGGCCCGAGCTCAGGGGCGCACCTGCTGGCGGCGAAGCGGCTGCGCGAGCGTGCCGGCATCGAGCACGTCGTCACGTTCTTCTGCGACGAGGGTGAGAAGTACATAGATGACCACTTCCTACGTTGAGCCGTATGTCCTGCCCGAGCACGACGTGCCGCACTGGCGCGACGTCGACCCGAAGAGGTCGTACGACGTCGTCATCGTGGGCGCCGGCGGCCACGGGCTCGCGACGGCGTACTACCTGGCGAAGAACCACGGCATCACCGACGTCGCCGTGCTCGACAAGGGCTGGCTCGCCGGCGGCAACATGGCCCGCAACACCACGATCATCCGCTCCAACTACCTGTGGGACGAGAGCGCGGCGATCTACGAGCACGCGCTGAAGCTGTGGGAGGGGCTGGAGGAGGACCTCGGCTACGAGCTGCTGTTCAGTCAGCGCGGCGTGCTCAACCTCGCGCACAACCTCGGCGACGTCCGCGAGGGCAAGCGACGCGTCAACGCCAACCAGTTGAACGGCGTCGACGCACAGTGGCTGGAACCCGAGGACATCAAGAAGCTGGTGCCGATCCTCGACACGTCGCGGGACGTCCGGTATCCCGTGCACGGCGGGACGTTCCAGCCGCGGGCCGGGATCGCCAAGCACGACTACGTCGCCTGGGGTTTCGCGCGTGCGGCGTACGAGCGCGGCGTGCAGTTGATCCAGCACTGCGAGGTCACCGGTGTCAGCGTCGACGGCAACCGCGTCACAGGCGTGGAGACGACGCGCGGCCCGATCGCCGCCGGCAAGGTGGCGCTGTGCGCTGCTGGGCACACGAGCGTGCTCGGGGACATGGCCGGGCTGCGGTTCCCGATCCAGAGCCATCCGTTGCAGGCACTGGTGTCCGAGCTGCTCGAGCAGGTGCTCGACACCGTCGTCATGTCCAACGCCGTGCACGTGTACGTCAGCCAGGCGCACAAGGGCGAGCTGGTGTTGGGCGCCGGCATCGACTCGTACAACGGGTACGGGCAGCGCGGCTCGATCCACGTCATCGAGCACCAGCTGTCCGCGGCGCTCGAGCTGTTCCCGATCTTCGCGCGGGCGCACGTGCTCCGGACGTGGGCGGGCATCGTCGACGTGTGCCCGGACGCGTCGCCGATCCTCGGTCTGACCCCGATCGAGGAGCTGTACGTGAACGGCGGCTGGGGCACCGGGGGGTTCAAGGCCACGCCCGGTGCGGGCTGGGTGTACGCCGACACGATCGCGAACGGCCGGCCGCACCCGCTCGCCGAACCGTACCGGATCGACAGGTTCCGTACCGGCGCGCTCATCGACGAGCACGGTGCCGCTGCGGTCGCTCACTAGGCAAGGAGCCAGATGCTGTACATTCCCTGCCCGTGGTGCGGTCCGCGGGACGAGACCGAGTTCCGTTACGGCGGCGAGGCGGGTGTCGCGTACCCCGCCGACCCGGACGCAGTCGACGACGCGGCCTGGTCGGAGTACCTGTTCGTACGGTCGAATCCCAAGGGTTGGTTCGAGGAGCGCTGGGTGCACACGTCCGGCTGCCGGCGGTGGTTCACCGTCCGGCGGCACACCGTCAGCTACGAGATCCGCGACCCGCGTCCGATCGGGGAGAGCACATGACAAGGCTGACGTCCGGCGGTGACCGCGTCGACCGGTCGCGTCCTGTCACGGTCACCTTCGACGGCGCGGATTACCCGGCGTACGCCGGTGACACGCTCGCGTCCGCGTTGCTCGCCAACGGCGTCCGCACCGTGGCGAGGGGCATCTACACCGGACGGCCGCGTGGCGTGTTCGGCATCGGCGCCGAGGAGCCGAACGCCTTCGTCCAGGTGGAGTCCGGCACTGGCGAACCGATGTTGCCCGCGACGCTCGTCGAGGTGTACGACGGGCTGCGTGCGCGCTCTGTCGCCGGGAAGGGGCGGTTGTCGGACGTCCCCGACAACGCGCGCTACGACCACAAGACCGCACATTGCGAGCTGGTGGTCGTCGGCGGTGGCATGGACGGACTCCGGATCGCCGCGGAGGCGGCCGGACGCGGTGAGCGGGTGGTCGTGTGCGAGTCCAGCCGTGTGCTCGCCGCCACGTTGCAGGAGCAGGATGACGTGCTGCTGCTCAACCGTACGACTGTCGTCGGGCAGTACGACCACGGCTACGTCGTCGCCGTCGAACGGCGTACCGACCATCTGCCCGATGCGCCGGAAACGGTTGCGCGGCAACGGTTGTGGCACGTCCGCGCCGGGCGCGTGGTCGACACCACGAAGGGAATGGAGCACCCCTACGCGTTCCCGGACAACGACCGTCCAGGTGTCATGCTCGCCGGTGCGGCTGCCGAGTACGTGACGTGGTACGGGGTACTGCCGGGCAGGGTCGCCGTCGTCGCGAGCGGGAACGACGATGCGCTGCGTGCGGCGCTCGTGCTCGCGGATGCGGGTGTGGCGCTCGGGGCCGTCCTCGACACGCGGCCCGAGGTCCCGGCCGGCCTCGCGGACGGCCTGCGTGGCCTGGGCGTCGACGTCCGCACGGGACATGCCGTCTGCGGTACGGACGCCGATTCGGACGGCGCGGTCGTGGCCGCACACGTCGCGCCCGTCGACGAGCACGGCCGGGGCACCGCGGAGCCGCAGCTGATCCGGTGCGACCTCGTCGCAGTCTCGCGAGCCTGGGGACCCCCACCGTGGTCTGGGCAACAAGTGCGGACCCCAGGCGGTGCCAGCACCACAGTGGGGGTACCCAGCGTCATCAGAGTCCCGGACGGCGACGGCGACGCGGCGGGGCGGACGTTCGTCGACCTCCACAGGGACGCGACGCTCGCGGACGTCGAGCGGGCGGTGCGGGTCGGGATGACGCATCCGGAGCACGTGAAGCGGTACACGACGATCGGCACCGGCGCCGACCAGGGCCGTACCGCGAACCCCGTGATGCTGGGCGTTCTCGCCGAGCTGACCGGTCGTCCGACGGCGGAACTGGAGCCCACGACGAGCCGGCCCCCGGCCGTGCCGGTGTCGTTCGCACTGCTCGCGGGCCGCGACCGCGGTCGGCTCGCCGACCCCGAGCGGGTGACGCCGATGCACCCGTGGCACGTCGCACACGGGCTGCCGTTCGAGGACGTGGGCCAGTGGAGGCGCCCGTGGTACGCGCCGCGCGGCGACGAGGACATGGACGAGGCGGTGCGCCGCGAGTGTCGCGCGGTGCGTACCGGCGTCGGCACGATGGACGCGTCGACGCTGGGGAAGATCGAGCTGCAGGGCCGCGACGTCGGCGCGTTCCTCGACCGCATCTACACGAACCTGTTCTCCACGTTGAAGGTCGGCCGGATCAAGTACGGCGTGATGTGCCACGCCGACGGCATGGTGTTCGACGACGGGACGACGGCGCGGCTGTCCGAGGACCGTTGGCTGATGTCGACCACGACGGGCAACGCGGCGGCGGTGCTCGACTGGCTGGAGGAGTGGCTGTTCACCGAGTGGCCGGAGCTGGACGTCAGGTGCACGTCGGTGACCGACCACTGGGCGACGGTCGCGATCGCCGGGCCGCGCTCGCGGGACGTCGTCGCCGCGCTGGCACCGGACCTCGACCTGGGCGCCGAGGCGTTCCCGTTCATGACGTTCCGCGAGGCGACCGTGGCGGGGCTGCCCGCGCGGGTCTTCCGGATCAGCTTCTCCGGTGAGCTGGCGTACGAGGTGAACGTGCCCGCGTGGTACGGGCTAGCACTGTGGGAGAGGGTGCTTGAGGCCGGAAAGCCTTATGGCATAACGGTTTACGGCACCGAGACCATGCACGTCCTACGTGCCGAGAAGGGCTTTCCGATCGTCGGGCAGGACACCGACGGCACGGTGACGCCGCAGGACCTCGGCATGAGCTGGGCGGTGTCGAAGCGCAAGTCGTTCGTGGGCAAGCGCTCGTACGGGCGCGAGGAGAACCTGCGCGACGACCGCAAGCAGCTCGTCGGGTTGGTGGCCGACGGCGACCGCGTCGTACCGGAGGGCGCGCAGTTGGTCGTCGCCCCCGGCGGCGTACCCCCGGTGCCGATGGCCGGGCACGTGACGTCCGGCTACTGGTCCACCGCCCTGGAGCAGCCGTTCGCGCTCGCACTGCTGGAGCGCGGGTCGGAACGCCACGGCGAGCGGCTGTACGCCGTCGACGACGGCGAGGCGGTCGCCGTGACCGTGACCGCGCCGGTCTGCTACGACCCGGAAGGAGCCCGCCGTGACGGTTGACGTGCGCCGCAGCCCGTTGGCGGAGCTGGCCGGCGAGCTCGCCGCGGTCGGCGGCCCGGGCTCGGTGCGCTTCGCCGAGCGGCCGTTCCGGGTGCAGGTGGAGCTACGCGCGGCGGCCGACGCGCCCGTGTCGCGGCTGTACGAGGCGCTCGCGCTGATGCTGCCGCGAGGCGTCGGATACGTCGCGTCGACAGGTGACCGCGACGCCCTGTGTCTCGCGCCGCGGTGGTGGCTGGTGACGCAGTCCCCCGAACCGGCCCCGGTGCTCGAGTCCGCCCTCGCCGGCCGGTTGCGCACCGCGGGCGGCGCCGCGGTGTCGGCCGTCGACGTGTCGGCGCAGCGGACCACGATCGACGTGACCGGCCCGAACGCCCGCGACGTGCTCGCCCACGGCTGCTCCGTCGACCTGCACCCGCGGGCGTTCGGCCCCGGCAGGTGCACGCAGACGGCGCTGGCCAAGGCACAGGTGGTGCTGCAGCAGCTGGACCGGGCGCCGACGTTCCGGGTGCTGGTGCGTGCCTCTTTCGCGCGGTACCTCGCCGAGTGGCTGCTGGACGCCGCGACGGAGTACGTCGGCTGACGTGCCCGGGCATGCACCCTCGGCAGATGGTCGGGCTGGCGGGATTTGAACCCACGACCTCGTCGACCCGAACGACGCGCGCTCCCAAGCTGCGCCACAGCCCGTTGAATCCGAACGCAGTCTAACGCCTGCCGCCCGTCGCCTGCGCGCGGGTTTCGGTTTGCCGAGACAGTGCGACCATATGTCGCGTTGTTGCGGCGTCGCGCGGTATGCACACCCGACCAGGCGGGAATGAGGCCGCCGCACCACTGGTGACGATCACGGGACCGCGAGTAATATCGGCAACGCGGGAACGAGACCGCGCCCCTCGAACACTCGCACCCGACTGTTTGGCCCCGCATATCGTGCAAGATCCGCTGGAGCTGATGGTGATGCTCCGACTGCGGGCTCGACGCCGTCGAGCCGAGCCGGCGCACGCTCACGCCCGAGGCACCCGTACCATCCAAGCCCAACGTGCAGGGCCGCCTCACACCGTTCGAGGATCCTATCCACCGTTTTACGTGCCGCCGACAGGGACAAGAGGCAAATGAGCAACACAACCACCGAGTTCCGAATGGCTCGACGCGGTTACGAGCCCGCGCAGGTCGACGAACGCATCAGGGAGCTCACGCAGGCTGTCGAGGTAGCCCGTCGCCAGGCGGTCGAGCTCGCCCGGCGGGTCGAGGACCTGGAGTCGCAGGAGTCCCCGGGCGGCGACGCGGGTGAGCCGACCTACGCCGATCTCGGTGCCCGTATCGGTCAGATCCTGAGCCTCGCGCAGGAGGAGGCCGCGGACCTCCGGGCCAGCGGCAACGCCGACGCCGAGCAGTGCCGCAAGGAAGCCGAGCAGATGGCGCTCCACGTGCGCGACGAGGCGGACCGTTACGCCGAGGAGAAGCGCTTCCAGGCCGAGGCCGAGCACGAGGAGGTCCTGGAGGCCGCGAAGCAGAAGGCCGCGGAGATCCGCGAGCAGGCGAAGCGCGACGCCGCCACCCGCAAGGGCGAGGCGGAGGCGATCTTCGAGAAGCAGCGGGCCAAGGCCGCGAAGGCCGCCGCCGAGTTCGAGACCAGCCTCGCGCAGCGCCGCGAACGGGCCGAGCAGGCGCTCGCCGAGCGCACCCAGGCCGCCGAGCAGCACCTCGTCTCCGTGCAGGAGCGCGCCGAGCGCACCCGCGCCGACGCCGAGCAGATCTACGAGGAGGCGACGAGCAAGGCCGAGCGGCTCGTCGAGGACGCACAGCGCAAGTCCCGCGAGATGGTCACCGAGGCGACGGCCCGCGCCGAGCGGCTGCGTGCCGAGTCCGAGCGTGAGCTGGCCGCCGTCGCGCAGCGTCGCGACAGCATCAACGCCCAGCTCGCCAACGTCCGGCAGATGCTCTCCACGCTGCTCGGCGGCCAGTCGAACGACCTGTTCGACAAGGCCCTCTCGGACGACGACACCGGCGGCGAGACGAAGCGGCCGACGGCTCGCAAGTCGACGTCGTCCTCCTCGTCGTCCTGACGTCTCTATGCGCACGTGGCGTCCTCGCCGTCGTGATCACGGCAGGGACGCCACGTCGCGTCACGGCGCCGTACGCGGCACGAGACGCACCAGGGTCGCCTCGGGCGGGCAGGCGAACCGGAACGGCGCGTACGGCGACGTGCCGAGCCCCGCGGAGACGTGCAGCCACGCGCCGTCGTACCGGGACAGGCCCTTCACCCGCGCCCGGTCGATGCCGCAGTTCGTGACGAGCGCGCCGTAGCCCGGGACGCACACCTGGCCGCCGTGGGTGTGGCCGGCGAACAGCGCCTCGTAGCCGTCCGCGACGAAGCAGTCGAGCACCCTCGGCTCGGGTGAGTGCAGGACGCCGAGATGCAGGTCGGCGCTCGGGTCGACGCGGCCGGCGATCTCCTCGTACCGGTCCAGCCGGATGTGCGAGTCGTCGACGCCGCCGACCTCGATGTCGAGCCCGCCGACATGCAGCCTCGCCTTGGCGTTGTCGACGTCGCGCCAGCCGCGCTTGGTCATCGCCTCGCCGAGCTCGCGGTACGGGAGCGACTCGGGACGCCGCAGTTCGATCGGCTGCCGGGATCGCGGCGACAGGTAGCGCAGCGGGTTCTTCAGCTGCGGCGCGTACCGGTCGTTCGACCCGAACACGAACACGCCCGGCAGGTCGAGCAGCGGCCCGACGGCGTACAGGAACGCCGGCACGGCCTCGGGGTGCGAGATCGAGTCGCCGGTGTTGACGACGAGGTCCGGTTCGAGGTCGGCCAACCGGTGCATCCAGCTGACCTTGCGCAGCTGCGTCGGCGTGAGGTGCGCGTCCGAGATGTGCAGCAGCTTGAGCGGACGCGCCTCGGGCGGCAGCACCGGCATGTCGACCCGGCGGAGGCGGAACCACCGCAGCTCAACGATGCTGGCGTACGCGATGCAGCCGGCGCCGGCACCGAGGACCGCCGTGGGTATCGCGCGCTTCAGGCTGGTCATCCGGCACATGCTCTCAGAGCCCGGCGAGGCGCCGTCCCGCGGCTGCGACAATGGTCGCATGGCATCGCTCAAGGAGCGTCTGCAGACCGACCTGCACGACGCGATGAAGGCGCGCGACGACGTCCGCCGTCGCACGATCCGGATGGTCCTGACCGCCGTGAGCACCGAGGAGGTCTCCGGCGACGCCGCCCGCGAGCTGTCCGACGACGAGGTGCTCGACGTGCTTGCGACGCAGGCCAAGCGGCGCAGGGAGAGCGCGGAGGTCTTCGCGGGTAACGGCAGGGACGACCTCGCCGAGAAGGAACGGGAGGAGCTCGGCGTCCTCGAGAGCTACCTGCCCGCGCAGCTCGGCGACGACGAACTGCGGGGGCTCGTCGACGCCGCCGTCGCCGAGACGGGTGCCTCGTCGCCGAAGCAGCTGGGCCTGGTCGTCAAGACCGTGCTCGGCAAGGTCGGCAAGCAGGCAGACGGCAAGCGGGTCGCCGCGCTGGTAAGGGAGCGGCTCACCAGCGGATGAGCTGACGCCGGCCCGTCAGGGGACGCCCGCCGTCAGCCGCCGGGCTTGTGACAGAGCGGCGGGCACCGCTTCTTGCCGTGACCCGTCGGCCTGCTGGTCGGCTTGCTGGTCGGCTTGCCGGACGGTTTCCCGCCCTGGCCGTTGCTGACGTAGATCGTGACCCCCGAGTTGGCGAGCACCGAGGAGCCGCCGCCCGGGTCGGTGTACGCGACCTTGCCCGCGGGCTGGTCCGAGCCGACCTGACCCGGTGCGACGGTCGGCGTGAAGCCGGCGTCGGAGAGCTTCTTGCTCGCGGCGTTCGGGTCCATGCCCTTGACGTCGGGCAGGTTGACGTTCAGGTGCACGGCCCGGTTCAGGTCGGCGGAGGGCTGGCCGAACGGCGTCTTGGGCGTGCCCTCGAGCGCGTCCTTCATGGCCTGTTTCCAGATCGGCGCCGCGTCGGCGCCGAAGCCGCTCAGCACCCGCGGCCCCACCCGGGCACCCTTCAGCGGGTGGCTCTCCGCACCGCGCGGGTCGTACAGCGAGATCGACGCGGCCAGGTCGGGCGTGTAGCCGGTGAACCAGCCGGCCTGGTTCTTGTTCGTCGTGCCGGTCTTGCCCGCGGCCGGCCGCCCGATGCCGTTGCCCTTGGCCGTGCCCCTGGTGAGCACGCCTTCCATCGCCTTCGCGACGGCGTTCGCGGCGCCGGTCTTCATCGCCTGCGAGCAGTGCGGCTGGAGCCCGGCCACCCGCTTGCCGTTCGCGTCCAGGACGTACTCGAACGGGTCGGGGTGGCAGTACTTGCCCTGGGCGGCGAACGCCGCGTAAGCGGCGGAGACGTGCAGCGGGTCGACCTCGTCGGAGCCGAGCGTCAGGGACGGGTACTCTCCGAGCGGCTTGCCGTCACTGCGGACCATGCCGAGCTTCTTGGTCATCTTCCACGTCTTGCAGAGCCCGACCTTGTGCTCGAGCTCGACGAAGAACGTGTTGACCGACTTGACCGTGCCGTCGACCAGGTTCATCACGCCGTGCTCGGACTCACCGTCGGAGTTGCCGACGTGCGGGTACGAGATGGACTCGCCGTCGCAGGTCTGGAACCCGGACAGGTTGCTGATGCTGCCGGGCGCGTTGATCTCGTAGCCCAGCGGGATGCCGTCGTTCAACGCCGCAGCGAGCGTGAACGCCTTCGCGTTCGAGCCGAACTGCGCGCCTGAGCCGCCGCCGTGGGCGTGGTCGACGGCGGTGTTGAAGTTGAGCTGCCCGCCCTTCGCGTGCCGGCTCGTGGTGAAGTCACGGGAGATCGAGATCGCCCTGACCTTGCCGGTGCCCGGCTGGATCATCACCATCGACCCCACGGTGTGGTCGCTCTTGTAGACCCAGTGCCGCATCGACTTGTCGGCGGCCTTCTGGGTCTTGGGGTCGAGGGTGGTGCGGATGGTGAGGCCGCCGCGGTAGAGGGCGTTGAGGCGGTCCTTGTAGGTCTTCCCGAACGCCGTGTTGGAGAGGATCTCCTTGGCGGCGTACTCGCAGAAGAAGCCCTCCTTGCTGCCTGCCTGGGCGCAGCCGTTGGGCATCGACTGGAGCTTCAGGCCGAGCCCCGTCTTCTTCGCCTGGTCGGCCTGCGCCTGGGTGATGACGTGGGTGTCGGCCATGCGCTGGAGCACGGTGTTGCGCCGGTTCAGCGCGGTCTTCGGGTGCACGGTCGGGTCGTACGCGTAGGGGCTGCGCACCAGACCCGCGATGAGCGCCGACTGGGTGAGCGTCAGTTTGCTCGACGTGGTGCCGAAGTAGTGCCGGGCGGCGGCCTCGACGCCGTACGCGCCGCTGCCGAAGTACGCGATGTTCAGGTAGCGCTCGAGGATCTGGTCCTTGGAGTACTTCTTCTCCATCGTGGTGGCGTACCGGAGCTCCTGCAGCTTGCGGGCGTAACCGGTGATGCCCTGCCGGTTGGTGACCTTGCGCACCTCGTCCGGCGAGTTGGCCTGCTCGACCTGGACGAGCTTGACGTACTGCTGGGTGAGCGTCGAACCACCCTGGGTGCTGCTGCCCGACTGGTTCTGCGCGAGGGCCCGCAGGGTGCCCTTGAAGTCGAGCGGACCGTGCTGGTAGAAGCGGTAGTCCTCGATCGCGATCAGCGACCTGCGCATGATCGGCGCGACCTGGCTCAGCGGCACGGTGATCCGGTACTCGTCGTAGAACGACGCGATCTCGTGGCCGTCATTGTCCAGCATCCTGGACCGCTCGGGCAGCGGCGGCGTCGCGAGGTTCGCGGGCAGCGACTCGAAGCTGTCCGCCCCGGCCTTGCCGACCAGGCCCGCCGCACCCACGGCGGGCAGTGCGATGCCGGCCGCGAGCACCCCCGCGACGAGGCTCAGCACGAGCAGCAGCGTGAGGTTGCGCAGGGCAAGGGTCGGTGATACTTGGGGCACCAGGTCAGGGTACCAATGAGATCAGCACGTTCCGGCCCCCGGACCGACGCCACGGTGACTAGTCATTTCGGACTATGCGAGATGGTCGTAGTTGGGGGTTACCCGGCGATGGGACGGTCCTTACTCTTGCATCGGTACCGGGGTGGTGCATGGGGATAGTGGGGGCAACTACCCGATGACCTGGAACGAGACGTGGGCTGTCGACGCAGCCTGCAACGGCGGTGATCCGGACCGGCTTTTCGTCCGTGGCGCCGAACAGAACCTGGCCAAGCGTGTCTGCCGGCACTGCTCGGTGCGTACGGAATGCCTGGCCTACGCGCTGGATCACGAGATGGAGTACGGCGTCTGGGGTGGCATGACGGAGCGTGAGCGCCGGTCGCTGCTGCGGCGGCGTGGTGACGTCAGCTCGTGGCGGAGCCTCTTCGAGGACGCCAAGGCGGAATGGGAGCAGGCCACCGTCACGGCGTGAGTGCGGTGCCGACCGACCGCAGGCCGACGAGGTCGTGCACGTCGTTCGGCATCGCAGGGACCTCGACGATCGGCACCCGGGGGTGCGCGGCGGTGAAGCCGTCGCGCAGCCGCCGCTCGCGGGTCTCGAGGACGACGCGGTCGGCGTGCAGCCGCAGCACCGCCGCGGCGAGCGGGCCGGAGCCGAGCTCCTCGAGCGTCTCGGCGGCCGCGATGCTGCGCTCTGCGCCCAGGCGTGCGCGCGAACCGCTCACCGTCGCCGCCGCGGCGCGGTGGACGCGGTTCAGCACCAGCCCGGCGAGCGGCATCCGGTCGCGGGCGAGGCGTTCGACGAAGTACGACGCCTCGCGGAGCGCGTCCGGCTCGGGCGCGGCGACCACCAGGAACGCCGTGCCGCTCGCCTGCAGCAGCTGGTAGGTGGCGTCGGCGCGCTCGCGGAACCCGCCGAACATCGTGTCGAGCGCCGTGACGAACGTCTGCGCGTCCTTGAGCAGCTGGGTGCCGAGCACCTTGGTGAGCGCCCCGGTGACCAGGCCGAACCCGGCCGTCAGCATCCGGACGTACGCGCGGCCGCCGCTTCGCGCCGGGCCCACGAGCAGCCGGATGAACCGGCCGTCGAGGAACCGGCCGAGCCGCTCGGGCGCGTCCAGGAAGTCGAGCGCCGAGCGGCTGGGCGGCGTGTCGACGACGATGAGGTCCCACTCGTCCGCGGCGCGCAGCTGGCCGAGCTTCTCCATCGCCATGTACTCCTGCGTGCCGGCGAACCCGGCCGACAGCGACTGGTAGAACGGGTTGGCCAGGATCTGTCCCGCCCTGCGGGGGTCGGTGTGCGCCTCGACGATCTCGTCGAAGGTGCGCTTCATGTCGAGCATCATCGCCTCGAGGTCGCCGCCGTTCGACGTGTCGACGCCGGGCACGCGGCGGGGGATGTTGTCGAGCTCGGCGAGGCCCATAGACTGCGCGAGCCGCCGCGCCGGGTCGATGGTGAGCACGACGGTGCTGCGGCCCAGCTCGGCCGCGCGCAGCCCGAGCGCCGCGGCCGTCGTCGTCTTGCCCACACCACCCGAGCCGCAGCAGACGACGATGCGCGTCGCCCGGTCGGTGAGCAGCGCGTCCACGTCCAACGTGGTCGGCCTGGGGGAGCGCCGCTGTCGCTCGGTCACGGGTTCACCTGCTCCTCGATGCGGGCGGCGAGCTGGTGCAGGGCGCCGATGTCGACGCCGTCGGGCAGGAACGGCAGCTCCAGGACGCGGTTGTCGAGCGCCTCGATGGTCTTCCTGGCCTCGTCCTCGGCGCCGACCCGCTGGGCGTGGTCGACGAGCTCGGCGGCGAGCGCCTCGACGGTGCGGTCGCTCGCGTCGACGCCGGCCTTGGCCAGGCCGTCGGCGAGCGCGTCGGTGTCGACCTGGCCCGCGGCCGCGGCACGCAGCTGGTCGGTGGGCAGCATTCGCTCACGCACCATGTTGACGAGCACCGCGCCGACGGGGATGCCGGTCTGCTCCAGCTCCGCGATCCCGTCCGCGGTCTCCTGCACCGGCATCTCCTCGAGCAGCGAGACGAAGTGCACGGCCGTCTGCGGCGACCTGATCACGCCCAGCACCATGTCGGCGTGCGTCCGCACCGGGCCGACCCTGGCGATGCCCGCGACCTCGCTGGTGACGTTGAGGAACCGTGCGATGCGACCCGTCGGAGGCGCGTCGACGACGACGGCGTCGTACGCGTACCCGTTGCCCCGCCGGCGTCGTACCGACTCGGCGAACTTGCCGGTGAGCAGGACGTCACGCAGCCCAGGAGCGACGGTGGTGACGAAGTCGACCAGACCGATCCGTTCCAGGCTGCGCCCGGCCCGGCCGAGCCGGTAGAAAGTCTCCAGGTAGTCCAGGAGTGCGGCCTCCGGGTCGACGGCGAGCGCGTACACCGCGCCGCCGTCGCGCGCGACCGCCACCTGGCGTTCCTCGTACGGCAGCGGTGGGACGTCGAAGAGCTGCGCTATGCCCTGCCGGCCCTCCACCTCGACGAGCAGGACCCGGCGGCCGTCCGCGGCGAGCGACAGCGCCAGCGCACCGGCGACAGTCGTCTTGCCGGTGCCGCCCTTGCCCGTCACCACATGGAGGCGTACCTCCCCCCAGCCTTCGTTCACACTTCCAGCGTATGAGACCACGGGCCGAACCGTTTGGCGGTTACATAGCCTGGCTATGTATATTGGCCGGGTGGAGACGCTGACCGGTACGACCGAGGAGCTGGCCGCCGAGCTGATCCTGCAGAGCGGCCGGCTGATCCGGTTGGTCGCGGCGCAGGCGAGCACGGGCATGTCGTCGACGCAGGCGCGTACGCTCGCCCGGCTCGAGGAGTCCGGGCCGGCGCGGGTCACCGACCTCGCCGCCGCCGAGCACGTGGCGCAGCCGACGATGACCGCGCTCGTCGACCGGATGGAGCGGGCCGGCTACGTTCGCCGCCAGCCGCATCCCGGTGACGGGCGGGTGGTCCTCGTGGCGATCACCGCCGCCGGACGGCAGCAGCGGGCGCGGGGCCGGCACGCGATGGCCGACGTGCTCGCCCCGAGACTGGGCCGGCTCAGCCCCGAACAGCGTGAGCAACTGCGCCGGCACGCCGAGGTGCTGGCCGACCTGATGGAGGACACGGGTAACTGATGCGAGCGGACGACAACGGAACGCACGGCGGCGGCGCGGCGGGCAAGCGGAGCGGCAGCATCCTGCAGCAGCCGAAGGCCGTCTGGGCGGTCGCGTTCGCATGCGTGATCGCGTTCATGGGCGTCGGGCTCGTCGACCCGATCCTGAAGCCGATCGCGGCGAACCTGCACGCGACGCCGTCCCAGGTGTCGCTGCTTTTCACCAGCTACATGCTCATCATCGGCATCGCGATGCTGATCACCGGCGTGGTGTCGAGCTGGATCGGGCCGAAGCGGACATTGCTCACGGGGCTCGTGCTCATCGTCGTGTTCAGCGCGCTCGCGGGCTCGTCCGACACGGTCGGCCAGATCGTCGGGTTCCGGGCCGGCTGGGGACTCGGCAACGCGCTGTTCATCGGCACGGCTCTCGCGGCGATCGTGGGCTCGGCGAGCGGCGGCGTCGCGAGCGCGATCATCCTGTACGAGGCGGCGCTCGGCGTGGGCATCGCGAGCGGCCCGCTCGTCGGCGGGCTGCTCGGCAACGTCAGCTGGCGCGGGCCGTTCTTCGGGGTCGCGGCGCTGATGTCGATCGGGTTCGTCATCACGCTGGTGTTGCTGCCGAAGAGCCCGAAACCGGAACGGCATACGTCGATCCTCGACCCGTTCCGCGCGCTGCGGCACAGGTCGCTGCTCACCGTAGGCATCACCGCGCTGTGCTACAACTTCGGCTTCTTCGCGTTGCTCGCGTACACCCCGTTCCCGCTGGGCTACGGCGCGATCCCGATCGGCCTGATCTTCTGCGGCTGGGGCGTCGGCGTCGCGGTCTCCTCGGTGTTCCTAGCGCCGCTGCTGCAGCGCTGGATCGGGACGGTGCCGGTGCTCGTCGCCGTGCTGACCGGCTACGCGCTCGTGCTGGTCGCGATGGCGCTCGGCACCGACCACAAGGTCGTGCTCATCGTGTGCGTCGTCGTGTCCGGCATCTTCGGCGGCGTCAACAACACGCTCATCACCGAGACGGTCATGCTGGCCGCGCCGGTCGAACGGGCCACGGCGTCGGCGGCGTACAGCTTCGTGCGGTTCACCGGCGGCGCGATCGCGCCGTGGATCGCGGGCAAGCTGGGCGAGACGGTGAGCCCGCACCTGCCGTACTGGGTCGGCGCCGGCGTCACGTTCGTGGGCGTGCTCGTGCTGCTGACCGGACGGCGGGTACTCGCCCACGTCGACGAGCACGAGCCGGCGAGCCACTCGCGGGACGAGGCGCTGGCGGTAACCGCCGGGGACTCCTGACCGGCGGGGTCGCGGCCGCTAGAGTCCCGCCATGGCCAGAACCAAGTGGGAGTACGCCACCGTGCCGCTGCTCGTGCACGCGACCAAGGACATCCTGGACACATGGGGTGAGGACGGCTGGGAGCTCGTCGCCGTCGTGCCCGGCCCCAACCCCGAGAACGTCGTCGGCTACCTGAAGCGGGAGAGGGACGCGTGAGCGAGCTCCATGACCACGGAGGCGGGAGCGTGAGCGAGAAGCCCAGCGAGCGGTTGGCGCGGATGGGGTTGGAGCTGCCGCCCGTGGTACCGCCGGCCGGCGTGTACGTGCCCGCCGTGCGCAGCGGTTCGTACGTCTACAGCTCCGGCCAGGTGCCGCTCGTCGACGGCGAGCTCGCCGTCACCGGGCGCGTCGGCGTCGACGTCAGCCTCGACGACGCCAAGCAGGCGGCGCGCATCTGCGCGCTGAACGCGCTCGCCGCCGTCGCGTCGCTCGTCGACATCGACCAGGTGAAGCAGGTCGTCAAGGTCGTCGGCTTCGTCAACAGCGACCCGGACTTCTCGTCGCAGGCGCAGGTGATCAACGGCGCGAGCGAGCTGCTCGGCGCGGTGTTCGGTGCGGCCGGCCAGCACGCGCGCAGCGCGATCGGCGTCGCCGCACTGCCGCTCGGCGCCCCCGTCGAGGTTGAGCTCGTCGTAGAGGTCTGATGCCCCGCCGCTGGCCGTTGCCGGCCGACCTGACGAACGC
>JAFMQP010000139.1 GCA_017354575.1 Acidothermales bacterium
CGTCGACGGGCGCGGGCGCCTCGCCGTCGCCGGCGTCCGGCGCGCCGGTCCACGACGCGCCGGCCGTACGCGTGGCCGTGGCCATCGCCTCGCGCACGGCCGCGTGCAGCACCTCGGCGTCCGCGTCCTGCGGCGTGACCACCTGGACGCCGAGCTGGCGCAGCCGCCGCTCCGCCGGCTCGTCGCCCGAAGCGACGATGCCGACCACCGCGACGCCGGCACCCGCCAGCCGGCCGAGCACGGCACGGTCGAACCGGCGCAGGCCCGTCGAGACGAGCGCGGCGCGGGCGAGGCCGGCATGCGCCGTCGCGACCAGGTCGGCGACGTCGACGCACCTGCGGACCACCTCGAGCGACCGGTCGCCGCCTACCGTGGCGACCACGGCGGCCTCGGCCCTGGTGTCGGCGATGGCCGTGACGACCGGGATGCTCACGGCGTCGACTCCGGCGTCGCCGTCTCCTTGCTGCCGGCGGGAACGGTGACGAGGTCGACGTCCCCGTGCCTGCTGCTGTCGATGAGCGTGCCCACGAGGTCGGGCGGTACCGAGAGCACGACGGGCACCTGCGTGGAGGCGGCGCCGAGCTGCCCGCCCGGCTGCGGCGCGGTGGCCACGTTCGCGCCGGGGACGACGAGCACGGCCGGGCTGTCGGTCTCGCCGCCGGAGTCCTTCCGCGTGACGTAGACGTCGACCCGCGCGCCGCCGCTCAGGCCGGGAGGCAGCCGGTCGCGGTCGACCCCGACGGTGACCAGCCGGTGGTCGCCGCCCTTTCCGGGCGCCTGGATCGCCGCGGCGGGGAGCAGCTCGCCGTCACCCACCGCCCTGGTGAGGGCGTACCCGACCGGTGACTGGTCGCCCGCGACGTAGCGCGACGCGGTGTCGAGCAGCCGCACCCGCTTCTGCACGACGTCGCCGGCCGTGAGGACGGTGCCGGCGTCGAGGTCGCGGGCGGCGGCCCAGACCGCGGTCGTGCGGTCGGCGGTGGTGAAAAGGCGCGCGCCCACCGCGACGGAGACGAGGACGAGGAGGATGCCGACGACCAGCCGCGGGTCCTTCCACCGCGGACCCCGAACCCGGGACGCGGCCGGCGTAGCGGACCGCTCGGCCGTACCGCCACGGCGCGTCGGGCTGGTCGTGCCGAGGTTGCTCATGCCGTCCCCTCAACCGCGTCGGTGCGATACGTGGTCGTACGACCCCGAAAGGTGCGCGACAATGGTGCACCAGGGCCGTCCGGACGCCAAGTCGTCATCCACAGGCGATGCGGCCGCCGAAAGTTGTCCCCAGATTCCGGTCGTTCCGTCATGGCGTCGATCGCCCGTGTCAGACTCTGTGCCATGCCACCGCGATTCCTTCGCCTCTCGGACGTCGCCGAAGAGCTCAACATCTCCGCATCCCAGGCATACGCCCTCGTGCGCAACGGTGAGCTACCGGCGATCAAAGTCGGTGGCCGGGGGCAGTGGCGGGTCGAGGCGAAGGCGCTCGAGGACTACATTCAGCAGAAGTACGACGAGACGCAGCGGTTCATCCGGGCCCACCCGTTCACCGGCGAGGAGGAGCCCGCCGACTAGCGCCTCGTCGGCGGCGCACCCTCACCCGACACGGCGGGTGCGACCTCACATGGCGCGGCCGCACGGCACCGGCGTCTCGGTCGCTCAGACCCGCTCGAGGATCACGACGGGGATGTCCCGGTCGGTCTTGCGCTGGTAGTCGTCGTAGGCCGGCCACTCCTTGGCCATGGCGGGCCAGAGCCGTGCCTTCTCCCCGGCCGTCGCGGTGCGGGCCCTCGCGGTGAACCGGTCACCTCTGACCTGCACCTGCACGGTCGGGTCCGCGACGAGGTTGAGATACCAGAGCGGGTGTTCGTCGGCACCGCCCTTCGACGCGACCACGACGTACGCGTCACCGTCGCGCCCGTAGATCAGCGCATTGTCGCGCGGTTCGCCCGTCCGCCGTCCCGTCGTTGTCAGGATCAGCGTGCTGGTGCCGCCCTGCCAGTCGTGCCCTTCCGCGCCGTCGGTGGCCAGGTAGCGGTCCACGTGCTCCTTGCCGTAGAGCATGCCGTCTGCGGTCCTCTCGTTACGTCTAGAGCTGTCCCGGGGGCGTCTCGACCGCGGCGAGCGCGGCGAAGGGGACGAGCCGGATCCGCCGGACCGCGCCGGGGCGCCGCGGCTCACCCGGGTCGTGTTCCGCCAGCTCGAGGAAGTCGGCCCCTACCCGGTCGACCGTACCGTGATAGGCGTCCCCGTCGCGGAGCAGGACGCGCACCGCCGCGCGGTCCCTCGCGACGCCCCTGAGCACGGCGCCGATCCGGAACCGTTCGGCGACCCGTCCCTCGCTGCCCGGCACCGCCGACCACGGCGGCAGGCCGGTCACCGACCGGACGGCGGCGAGCGAGACGAGTACGTCCCCGCGGCGGTCGCCGATGAGCAACACCCAGTCCGGCCCGGCGTCGGCCACGACGCCGCACCAGTCGCCACCGCCCACCAGCGTCACCGCGACCTCGACGCCGTCGGCCACCCGCAGCCGGTCCACGAGGCGCAGCTTCGCCACCTCGGCCCTCGTACGCTCCGCGACCTCGGCGTCCCGCTCGGCCGCCTCGGCCGCCGCAAGCTCCGTCTCCAGGTCCGCGAACAACCGCTCCCACCGCATCCGAGCATTCTGCCGTATTCGGTTGACTGGGCACTACCGAGAGGGTACAAAGGCAAACACAGGCAAACGAACGTATCGAGGAGAACCGATGAGCACCGGGCCGAAGCTGGGGCGAGCGGTCCACGCGATCGGCCTTATCGCCGGTCTCGGCGTCGCGGTCGCCGCGCTCGCCTGGGCGTCCGCCGGTCCGCTCCATGCCGTTACGACGGGTCAAGCGCTGGATTATGACGCGGCTCTCGGCGGCTGCGCGGCGGCGGTGTCCTGGCTCGTGCTGTCGTGGTTCACCGGCTGTGTCGCGCTGACGCTGCTCGCCCGGCTGCCCGGCGCGGCGGGACGCTGCGCCGGGCGTCTCGCGGCTCGCCTCACCCCGGCCGTCTTCCGCCGGCTGCTGGAGGCGAGCCTCGGCGTGACCCTCGTCCTCGCGACGTCGGCGCAGGTCGCGGCCGCGGCCACTCACGGCCGGGTGCACACCGCCACCGTGGCGGGTCTGCTCGCCGACCCCACTCCACCGACCCCGGACCGTCCGGACGTCCGGCCCCGGCACCACGACGCCCGGCTCGTGCGCGTCCGTCCCGGCGACTCGCTGTGGCGCATCGCGCGGACGCACATGTCCGGCCGGCCCACGACCAGCGCGGTCACCCGCGAGTGGCACCGCTGGTACGCCGCGAACCGCTCCCTCATCGGTCCCGTCCCCGACCACATCGTCCCCGGCCAGCGCCTCCGGCCGCCCGCACCGTGACCCGCCAGCAGAAGGACCAGAGATGACGACGACCACCGTGTCCCAGCTCCGCCGGCTGCCGACGCCGAGCAGCGAACCGCCGTTCGACGACGAGCGCGAGTTCCGGCACTCGATCGGCCCCGCCGACGCCACCTGGCTGCAGGGCGCCCTCGCGCTCGCGCCGCCCGTCGACGCACCGGAGCTGCTGCCGAAGCACGCACTCCCCGGCCGCACCCCGCTGCGGCTCGTCCCGGGGCTGCCCGACGAGGACGACGTCCACGAGGTCCCCTGCGACGACGACCCGGACCCGGAGCCGTCGTCCTACCCCGTACCGCCCGTGCACAGCCCCTGGGTCGGCCGGCTCACCTCCGCGCTGCTCGAGGTGCTCGCCGGCGAGCGGCCGCACACGCAGCTGCTGCCGTGGACGTCCGACCAGGTGTTCCGTGCCGTCACCCGCCGGGTCACCGTCGCCATGCGGATGCGGTCCAACGTCGTCGACCTCACCCGCCGTCCGCGGCTGCGGATCGGCTCGATCCGGGTCAGCGAGCCCGCGCCCGGAGTAGCCGAGGTCTGCGCGGTCGTCCGCCGCGGCGAGCGCTGCCAGGCCGTCGCACTGCGGCTGGAGGCATGGCGTGGCAGGTGGCGCTGCACCGCCTTCGAGCTCGCCTGACGCGTGGAGGCGAGCGGTATGGTCGTCGGTATGACCACGAAGATCACGGTCAGCCTGCCGGACGAGCAGGTCCGCGCCGCCAAGCGCGCGGTGGCCAGCGGCCGGGTGCCGTCGGTGTCCGCATACGTCTCTGCGGCCCTCGACCGGAAGACCGGTGACGAGGAACTCCTCGAGATGCTCGACGAGATGGACGAGATCTACGGTCCACCGGGTCCGGAGGCCGAGGCGTGGGCGCGCAGAGCGCTGGGACCCGAGTGAGCGGCACCACGCTGGACGCCGGTGCGCTCTTCGCCCTCGAGAGAGGGGACGAACGTGTACGCATGCTCATCCGCCAGGCGACCCTGCAACGGATACGGATCGCGATTCCGACGGGTGTCGTCGCCCAGGCGTGGCGGGACGGCCGCCGTCAAGCACAGCTTGCCCGGCTGATCCATGCGTCGAACACCGAGATCGTGGCACTCGATCTCCGACCTCCGACAGGCGTTGCGGGTTGGCGAGATCTGCGCGCGTAATCGCACGTCCGACGTCGTCGACGCATCGGTCGTCGCAGCGCGCGCGAACGAAAGCACCGCATCGTGACGAGCGACCCGGATGACATCCGAGCACTCGACCCCGGTGTGGAGGTGCTCGCGCTCAGCTAGCCCAATGCAGGCATCGGCGCTCGCCGTGACCGCTCGCCGCGCCGGTCACCGAGCCCTAGCCGCGGTTGCGCGGGTCGCCGTGGCAGCGCTTGTACTTGCGGCCCGACCCGCACGGGCAGGGCGCGTTGCGCGACGTACCCGCGTACTCATCGTCGGCGGCCTCGGTGGTCGTCGCGACGGCCTCGCCGTCGCCGTCCACGTCCAGCGTCGGCGCCGAGTACGACAGCCGGTCCGGGCGCTTCTGGTTGCCAAGGCCCTTGCCCCTGATCCCGGCACGCCCCGCGCCGTCGGTCTCGGGGACCTCCTCCGTGGGCTCGGCCTCCTCGGTCACGGCGGCCTCCGCCGCGGCAGCCTCGGCCGGGTCGAGGAACTCGATCTCGATGTTGAAGAGGAAGCCGACGGACTCCTCCTTGATCGCGTCCATCATCTGGCCGAACAGCTCGAAGCCCTCGCGCTGGTACTCGATCAGCGGGTCGCGCTGGGCCATGGCGCGAAGGCCGATGCCCTCCTTGAGGTAGTCCATCTCGTAGAGGTGCTCGCGCCACTTGCGGTCGAGCACCTCGAGCAGGACCTGGCGTTCGAGCTCGCGCATGTTGTCCTCGCCGAGCTCCTCCTCACGCCTCTGGTACGCCTCGTGCGCGTCCTCCTTGACCTTCTCCTCGAGGAACTCCGCGGAGAGGCCGTCACGCCCGCCCGCCTCCTCCTCGAGGTCCTCGATCGTGACGGAGATCGGGTACAGCGTCTTGAACGCGGTCCACAGCTCGTCGACGTCCCAGTCCTCGGCGAAGCCCTCGCCGGTGGCGCCGCGGACGTACGCCTCGACGACGTCGTCGATCATCGCCTCGACCTGCTCGGACAGGTCGGCGCCCTCGAGCACCCGCTTGCGCTCGGCGTAGATGACCTCGCGCTGGCGGTTCATCACCTCGTCGTACTTCAGCACGTTCTTGCGGGTCTCGAAGTTCTGCTGCTCGACCTGGTGCTGTGCCGACTCGATCGACCGGGTGACCATCTTCGACTCGATGGGAACGTCGTCAGGGATGTTGAACCGGGTCATCACGGCGTCGACGGCCTTCGCGTTGAACCGCCGCATCAGCTCGTCCTCGAGGGAGAGGTAGAAGCGCGACTCGCCCGGGTCGCCCTGCCGGCCGGACCGGCCACGCAGCTGGTTGTCGATGCGCCGCGACTCGTGCCGCTCGGTGCCGAGGACGTAGAGCCCGCCGAGCTCGACGACCTCCTCGTGCTCCTCCTCCGTCTGTTCCTTCCAGCGCTCCAGCGCCTCGGGGTAGGCCTTCTCGTACTCCTCCGGCGTCTCGAGCGGCGACAGGCCGGCCTTCTGCAGCTCGAGGTCGGCCTCAAACTCGGGGTTGCCGCCGAGCACGATGTCGGTACCGCGACCGGCCATGTTCGTCGCGACGGTGACCGCGGCCTTGCGTCCGGCCTTCGCGACGATCTCGGCCTCCTTCGCGTGGTACTTCGCGTTCAACACCTGGTGGTCGACGCCGCGCCGCTTGAGCAACCGGGACAGGTACTCGGACTTCTCCACGCTGGTGGTGCCGATGAGGACGGGCTGGCCCTCCTCGTTGCGGTCCGCGATGTCGTCGGCGACCGCGTCGAACTTCGACTCCTCCGTCTTGTAGACGACGTCGGAGTTGTCCTCGCGGATCATCGGCTTGTTCGTCGGGATCGGCACGACGCCGAGCTTGTACGTCTTCCAGAACTCGTTCGCCTCGGTCATGGCCGTACCGGTCATGCCGGCGAGCTTCTCGTACATCCGGAAGTAGTTCTGCAGCGTGATCGTCGCGAGGGTCTGGTTCTCCTGCTGGACCTCGACGCCCTCCTTGGCCTCGATCGCCTGGTGCAGGCCCTCGTTGTACCGGCGGCCGTAGAGGATGCGACCGGTGAACTCGTCGACGATCAGGACCTCGCCGTTCTGGATGACGTAGTCCTTGTCGCGCTTGTACAGCTCCTTCGCGCGGATCGCGTTGTTCAGGAAGCTGACGAGCATGGAGTTGCCGGGCTCGTAGAGGTTCTCGATGCCGAGGTAGTCCTCGACCTTCTCGACGCCGGACTCCATGATGCCGACGGTCTGCTTCTTCTCGTCGATCTCGTAGTCGCCGGGCGCTTCCTCGTCGCCGTCCGGACGCCGCCGCAGCCGCGGCGCGATCTTGGCGAACTCGCGGTACCACTTGGTGGCCTGGTCGGCCGCACCGCTGATGATGAGCGGCGTGCGTGCCTCGTCGATGAGGATGGAGTCGACCTCGTCGACGATGGCGTAGTTGTGGCCGCGTTGGACGAGGTCGTCGAGCGAGCCCGCCATGTTGTCGCGCAGGTAGTCGAAGCCGAACTCGCTGTTCGTGCCATAGGTGATGTCGGCCTCGTACGCCTTGCGACGGGCGGCGTGGTCGAGCTCGGGGAGGACGACGCCCACCTCGAGGCCGAGGAACTGGTGGATCCGGCCCATCCACTCGGCGTCGCGCTTGGCCAGGTAGTCGTTGACCGTGACGATGTGCACGCCCTTGCCGGAGATCGCGTTGAGGTACGCCGGCAGCGTGGAGACGAGGGTCTTGCCCTCACCGGTCTTCATCTCGGCGACGTTGCCGCGGTGCAGCGCGGCGCCGCCCATGAGCTGGACGTCGTAGTGCCGCTGCCCCAGCGTCCGGCGCGCGGCCTCGCGGACCGTGGCGAACGCCTCCGGCATGATCTCGTCGAGCGTCTTGCCGTTCTCGTACTCCTTGCGGAGCTCGGCGGTCTGGCCGCGCAGCTCCTCGTCGGACATGTCCTCGTAGTCGCCCTCGATCGAGTTCACGTCCTTCGCTACCTGCCGTAGCCTCTTCAGTTCCTTTCCCTCGCCTGCGCGAAGGATCTTGTCGATCAAGGGCGGCACTGGAAGTCGACTCCTCGGGTGGCATACGGATTACCGGGTGCGTGTCGCACCCCATTCGACCATGGTAAAGGGAAGCGGCGCAGTGTGCCTGGGGCGTCACTGCGTCGGCCCGCAGCGAGCGCGCGGGGGCGGCACGGCATACTGAACGGGAAGCGGGAGGCCAGGATGACGGGCAGGTGGAGCTGGAGATGGCGGAAGACGGGCACAAGCACAGCCGTGCGGTGTCGTGGGTGGCCGTCGCGATCATCCTGGCCGGGTTCGTGCTGGGTGGGATCGGCCTGATCCTCGGCACCTGGTGGCTGTTCTGGACGGCGCTCGGCGTCGTCGTCGCGGGAGGCATCCTCGCCATCGCCATCGACATCTTCGCCGACGTCGAGCTCGACCCGCTGCACCCCGGTGAGACGCACGTCAGCCCGATCCGGCGCGAGCTGTCCGGCGGGGGCGGGTCCGGCGAGCTGGAGGCCGCGCCGACCGAGCCCACCGCCGCCTCGCCCGACATCGCCTCGTCCTGACGCCCTCGTCACGAGCCGGGTGACGCGTCCCGGTAGCCGCGGCGCCGGCAGGGTCGGGTTGTCGGTGCCGCACCCTAGGCTTCGTTGCGTGACCGTCACCCGACCGCACCCCGTCCCGCAGGCCACCCTGACCGGCGACGAGGCACGCCGGCTGGCGATCCGCGCGCAGGGCCTGTCCGGCCCGCGCGACCGCGCGGGTGGCACCCGCGCGATGCTGCGCCGGCTCGGCGCCGTCCAGCTCGACACCATCTCCGTGCTCGCCCGGTCGCACGAGCTGGTCCCGTACGCGCGGCTCGGCGCCATCGGTCGCCGGCGGGTGGAGCGGGCGTACTGGTCGTCGCCGCCGAGCACGTTCGAGTACTGGTCGCACGCCGCGTGCATCCTGCCGCTCGAGGACTGGCCGCACTACGCGTTCCGCCGCCGCGCGCGACGGCGGCGCGGCCGGCGCTGGCACCAGGTGCACCAGCGCACGGTGACGGAGGTGCTCGCACGGCTGCGGGCCGACGGGCCGCTCACCGCGTCCGACCTCGGCGGCGCGAAGAAGGGCGGGCCGTGGTGGGACTGGTCCGACGTCAAGATCGCGGTCGAGTGGCTGCTCGACATCGGCGAGGCCGTCTGCGTCGAGCGGCAGGGCTGGCGGCGCATCTACGAGCT
This sequence comes from Acidothermales bacterium, assembly GCA_017354575.1. Taxonomy (GTDB): domain Bacteria; phylum Actinomycetota; class Actinomycetes; order Streptosporangiales; family WHST01; genus WHST01. The sequence continues at coordinate 8,727 of JAFMQP010000139.1, forward strand.
AGCCGAGCGGGCGGTGCCCGCCGAGGTGTTCTTCGACGAGCCGGACGAGGTCTGCCTCACCCGGCTGGTGGGCGAGGCAGGCCGCGCGCTGGGCGTGGCCACCCGCACCGACCTCGGCGAGTACGTGCGCATCCGCGTCGACCAGGTCGACGCCGTCGTCGGGGCCACAGGGCTGGTC
>JAFMQP010000140.1 GCA_017354575.1 Acidothermales bacterium
GGGCTCGCGAAGGCGTTCGGCAGGACGCTGCTCGCCGCCGGGTCCGCGATCCTGTTGTCCGTCGTGTTCGGCGCGGTCTTCGCCTCGGGCCGGCTCTCCGACCGCCTCTGGCTGCGCATCCCCTGCGTCGCGGTGATCGAGTTCTTCAGGGCGACGCCGCTGGTGCTGCTGATCCTCGGCATCTTCTTCGGCTTCGGCGACACCACCGGCCGGTACTGGGCGCTCGTGATCGCGCTGATGCTCTACAACGGCTCCGTGCTCGCCGAGACGTTCCGCGCGGGCATCAACGCCGTGCCGCGCGGGCAGCGCGAGGCGGCGTACGCGATCGGCCTGCGCAAGGGGCAGGTGACGACGCTGATCCTCGCGCCGCAGGCCGTCCGCATCATGCTGCCCGCGATCATCAGCCAGTGCGTCGTGGCGTTGAAGGACACCGCGCTCGGCTTCATCATCGGCTCCGAGGAGGCGGTGAGCGTCGGCAAGCTCATCTACATCAGCTACGGCAACCCCATCGCCACCGGCATCGTGCTCGCCGTCGTCTTCATCGCGATCAACTACACGTTGTCGAAGGTCGCGCAGTTCCTCGAGGCACAGCAGCGGAGGAAGGGCCGCGCGGCGCTGAAGGAGGCGCAGACCACCGTCGCCGGCGGCGTCAGCGACTGAGCGTGCTCTGGCAGGATGCCGGGCATGAGCCAACCAGAGGTCGCCCCCTACGGCGCGTGGGAGTCCCCGATCGGTGCGGAGCTGCTGGCCGGGTCGGTGCGGCGGCTGGCGTGGCCGGCGTTCGTCGGCGACGAGCTGTGGTGGGTGGAGGGCCGTCCGGACCAGGGCGGCCGCGAGACCGTCATGCGGTCCCCGGCCGGCGGGACGCCCGAGGAGGTGCTGCCGCAGCCGTGGAGCGCCCGCAGCCGCGTGCACGAGTACGGCGGACGGCCGTGGGCCGCTGTGTCCAGCGACGCCGGGCCCGTCCTCGTCTTCGCCGCATGGTCCGACCAGCGGCTGTACCGGCTCGACCACGGCGCCGCCGAGCCGCGCCCGCTCACACCGGCACCCGGCGCGCCCGCCGGCCTGCGGTACGCCGACCTCGTCGCCGGCGCGGACGGCGCCTGGGTGTGGGCCGTCCGCGAACGGCACGACGGCGGCACGATCACCCGGCACATAGTCGCGGTGCCCGTCGACGGCTCCGCGGCGGACGACCCGTCGCGCGTGCGGGAGGTCGTCGGCGGCTCCCACTTCCTCTCCGACCCGCGGCCGTCGCCGGACGGACGGCGGATCGCGTGGCTCGCGTGGGAACAGCCGGACATGCCGTGGGACGCGACGGAGCTGCGGCTCGCGGACCTGGACGAGAACGGCGTCGCGTCGAGTCATCGGGTGCTGCTCGGCGGACCGCTCGGCCAGGACGCCACCGACCCGGGGGAGCGGGAGTCGGTGTTCCAACCGGAGTGGGCCGGCACGGACGCGCTCTACGCCGTCGCCGACCGCACCGGCTGGTGGAACCTCTACCGCGTGCACGTCGACGGCGGCGAACCGGCGCCGCTGTGCCCGCGCGACGAGGAGTTCGGCCTGCCGCAGTGGCAGCTCGGCTTCCGTAGCTACGCGGTGCTCGACGACGGCCGGATCGCGGCGTTGCACAGCGGGCCTTCCGGGTCGGGGTTCGGCCTGCTCGACCCGGCGAGCGGAAAGCTCACCGACCTCGACCTGGCGTACACCGACTGGGCTCCGCATGTCACCACCGACGGCCGGGAGCTGACGAGCGTCGCCGCGAGCCCGTACGCGCCGGGGGCCGTCGTGCGGGTCGACCCCGCGGCGGGCGCGGCCACCGAGGTGCGTGCCAGCACGGACGCGGACGCGCTGCCGGACGCCGCGTACCTGCCCGACGTCGAGGAGGTCACGCTCACCGGGCCCGGCGGCAGGGACGTGCACGCGAACGTGTACCCGCCGAAGAACCCGCGTTTCGCGGCGCCCGAGGACGAGCGTCCGCCGTTCGTCGTGTTCGTGCACGGTGGCCCGACGGCGCAGTCCGGCGCGACGCTCAACCTGACCAAGGCGTACTTCACCAGCCGCGGCATCGGCGTCGTCGACGTCAACTACGGCGGCTCCACCGGCTACGGGCGTGCCTACCGGGAGCGGCTGCGCGGCCAGTGGGGCATCGTCGACGTCGAGGACTGCGTCGCCGCCGCGCGGGCGCTCGCCGACCGGGGCCGCGCCGACCCGGACAGGCTCGCGATCCGCGGGGGCAGCGCGGGCGGCTGGACGGTGCTCGCCGCGCTGACGTCGACCGACGCGTTCGCGTGCGGCGCCTCGTACTTCGGCGTCGCGGAGCTGCTGACGTTCGCCGAGACGACGCACGACTTCGAGTCGCGTTACCTCGACGGGCTGATCGGCAAGCTGCCCGAGGACCGGCAGACCTACGTCGACCGCGCGCCGCTGTCGCACGTCGACGACGTCAGCTGCCCCGTGTTGCTCCTGCAGGGCCTCGAGGACGCCGTGGTGCCGCCGTCGCAAGGGGAGATGTTCCGGGAAGCCTTGGCACGTAAGGGGATTCCGCACGCGTACCTGGCGTTCGAGGGTGAGCAGCACGGGTTCCGCAAGGCCGCGACCATCGTAACGGCCACTGAGGCCGAGCTGTCGTTCTACGGCCAGGTGATGGGCTTCGACCCGCCGGGCGTACCGCGGCTCGCGTTGGAGGGAGGTACCGCGTGACCGACGTCCCGGCACTCGGCTCCGGGCTCGACTGGCGCCCCGCGGCGCAGGCACCCGACCTGCTCGCGGCACCTGTCACGGCCGCGCTCTGCGAGCTCGACGGCGTCGCGAAGCAGACGTTCGTCGCGCCGATCGACCCGTCGCTCGCGGATACCACGGCGTTCTGCGAGCGCTACGAGATCGGGCTCTCCGTGTCGGCCAACTGCGTGGTGATCGCGGGCAGGCGCGGCGGGGACGTGCGGTACGCGGCGTGCATGGTGCTCGCGACGACGCGGGCGGACGTCAACAACGTGGCCCGCAAGCGGCTGGACGTGCGCAAGGCGTCGTTCCTGGCGACGGACGAGGCCGTCGAGCGGAGCGCGATGGAGTACGGCGGCATCACGCCGCTCGGCCTGCCGCCGGACTGGCCGGTGCTCGTCGACGCCGCCGTGGCCGCGACCCCGTGGGTCGTGGTCGGCAGCGGCGTCCGCAGGAGCAAGCTCGCCCTGCCCGGCGAGGCGCTCACCCTGCTGCCGTCGGCCCAGGTCGTCGACGGTCTGGGCCGACCTGGTTGATCATGTTCTCATGATCAACCAGGGCTTCACACGGGCTGCAGGTCGTGGGAAGCCGTGGTTCATCGTGTGAAGTACGGCCGCAGCCGGTCGGAGAGCTCGGCCACCGCGGCGGCGTCGCCGTGCGGTGCGTCCGGCCACTCGTCGGCACTGTGCCAGCGGTACTCCTCCGGCGTGCCGCGATGGCGGACGTAGACGTGCTGGTGGAAGTGCTCCAGTCGCGCGTTGACGACCGCGGCGTGCACGAACTCGACGTCGAGCTCGGCACGCAGGGCCCTGGCCGCGTCACGAGCCGCCGTCCCGACCGCGGCGGCCTCGGCGTCGGTGAGCCCGTCCAGGTACACCGCGTGCCGGCGCGTCTCGACGACGAGGTGCCCGAGGACGACCGGCCGGTCGGCGGGCCGCACGTGCGAGACGCGGACGAGCTCGTCCTGCCAGATGTGCGGACCGGCCACCGGCCCCTCGTCACGGAGCTGCGCGCAGATCAGGCACTCCTCGCCGCTCATGGCAGGAGGCTAGTCATCGGTCAGTCCAGGTCGGCAGGACCTGTCGGGTCCGCGAGGCGGTCGAGGACCCGGGCGACCAGCGCCGGGGAGTTACGTCCCACCGACAGCGGCGGCAGGTCGTCCGGGGCGAAGAAGCCGACCTCGCTGATCTCGCCGTGCGACCCCTCCCGACCGACGCTCGGCGCGAGGCCGACGAGCCGGCAGGCCACCACCACCTTGTAGACGTGGTACGGGTGCGGCGGATGGTGCCAGCGTTCCGCGTCCCTGTCGTACAGGCCGACCAGGCCGGTCGCCTCGACCAGGTAGCCGGCCTCCTCTGCCGTCTCCCTCACCGCGGCCCGCGCGGGCGAGTCGCCGACGTCGGCCCAGCCGCCGGGCAGCGCCCACAGCCCGTCGGACCGTTCCCGGACGAGCAGCAGCCGGCCGGACTCGTCGCGCACGGCGGCGCGGACGTCGACCTTCGGCGTGACGTACCCCCTGTCCGGCAGGTACAGGTCCGCGATCGCTTCGGGCGCGCGGCCGCCGCCGAGCCCGGCGAGCATCTCGACGGCCAACGCGTGCAGTCGGTGGTACCGCTCGCGGTCGTACCCGTCGGTCGTGTAGGTGAGGCCGTTGGCGGCCAGCGCCTGCAGTTCACGCGCCCGGGTGAGCCAGAACGTCGCGTCGGTCACGGACTGCGTCGACTGCCTCGACGGATCGTGATCCCGGGGTTGAGGCGTCTCCATGCTGTGTCGATACCTTACCGTGCCGGCCGGGGCGGCCGGCACGAGCGGAGGTGCCATGCGTTCCATCAGAATCACCCTCGGCGCCCTGGCCGGCGGCGCGTTGCTGCTCGCCGCCTCGGCGCTCCCCGCGGCCGCCGCGTCGCACGTCATCCAGCCGGGCTCGTCGATCACCATGGGCGGCTCGTACTGCACGCTGAACTGGATCTACAACGGTGCGGGCAGCCGCAGCGGCACCGTGTACGCCGGCACCGCGGGGCACTGCGTCACCGGCCGGGGCCAGAAGATCTCGCTCGCATCCGGTTCGCTCGGCAGCGCGGTCGAGACGATCGGGGCCGTGGCGTACAAGTCGAAAGCGCTGGACTTCGCGTTGATCCGGCTGTACTCGTCGGTGCGCTCGCAGGTGAACCCGGCCATGGCCGGCCATCCGGCGATCCCGAGCGGCGTGGCGAGCACGGCCGAGACGAACGTCGGCGACGTCTGCCAGTTCTCCGGTCACGGCGTGGCGACCGACGCGACGACGCCCACCCAGCAGCAGCGCGTCGGCGTGCTGGTGTCGAACACCCGCGCCCAGCACTACTGCGACGGCGTCGTCACGCCGGGGGACTCCGGCGGCCCGGTCGGGGACGTCACCGCGGGCAACCAGGCGCTGGGCATCGTCAACACGGTGGGCGTCGCGACGGACGGCCAGCTGCCGGCGGTCGGCGAGGGCGGCGTCTCGCTGCCCGGCCTGCTCGCCGACGCGAGGGCGCACGGCTACCCGGTGCATCTGCGGACCGTGTAGGTCAGCGGGCGTACTCATCGAGGGCCTCGCCCCGGGAGGTGGTCGAGCCCTGGCCCATGCACGTCATCGGACGCTCCACTCACCTGCTCGTGCCGTACGAGCGGGCGGCGTCGGCACGGCGCGGTCGGCTGGCGAGGCTCCGGACCCTCCTCACGCGCTCCGCGGGTACAGCTCAGCGCACCGGCCGGCATGTGTCGTCGCGCCGACGCGGGTACCGGTCGCTGAGGCTAAGCCCTAGACGTCGAACGGGTCGGGGACGGCGAGACCGTCCTCGGCGCCGATCGCCTCCTCGACGACGCGCATGGCGACGCCGGGCGGGTAGCCCTTCCGGGCGAGCATCCCCGCCAGCCGGCGGACCCGCCGGGGCCGGTCGAGACCGCGCGTGCCGGGAAGCTTGCCGGCGACGAGCGCGCGCGCCGTCGCCAGCTCCTCCTCGGGGTCGAGCTTCTCGACGGCATCCCGCACCAGACCGTCGTCGACGCCGCGACGCCGCAGTTCCTGCGCGAGCGCGCGGCGGGCGAGCCCGCGGCCGGTGTGCCGGGAGCGGACCCAGGCGTCGGCGTACGCGGCGTCGTCGATCAGGCCCACCTCGGTGAACCGGTCGAGGACGCGGTCGGCGACGTCGTCGGGCACCTCCCGTTTCGCCAGCGCATCGGCCAGCTCGGCGCGGGTGCGCGGCGCGGCGGTGAGCATGCGCAGGCAGACCGTGCGGGCGACCGTCTCGGGGTCGCCCGGCGGGCCCTCCGCAGCGAGACTCCCCGGCACCGGTCCGTCGAACCCGCGGCCGGTGGACCGGCCGCGGCGGCTGTGTCCTGTCGCCACGGGCGGGCCCTACATGTCGACCGGGATGGGCACCTCGGACGGGTCGGCGAGCACCGGGCCGATGCCCAGTTTCTCCTTGATCTTCTTCTCCAGCTCGTCGGCAAGCTCGGGGTTGTCGCGCAGGAAGCCGCGCGCGTTCTCCTTGCCCTGGCCGAGCTGGTCGCCGTCGTAGGTGTACCAGGCGCCGGACTTGCGGACGAACCCGTGCTCGACGCCGAGATCGATCAGGCTGCCCTCGCGGCTGATCCCCTGGTTGTACAGCAGGTCGAACTCGGCCTGGCGGAACGGCGGCGCCATCTTGTTCTTGACCACCTTGACCCGTACCCGGTTGCCGACGGCGTCCTGGCCGTCCTTCAGCGTCTCGATGCGGCGGATGTCGAGCCGGACCGACGCGTAGAACTTCAGCGCCTTGCCACCCGAAGTGGTCTCCGGCGAGCCGAAGAACACGCCGACCTTCTCGCGCAGCTGGTTGATGAAGATCATGGTGGTGCCGGCCTGGCTCAGCCCGCCGGTGAGCTTGCGCAGCGCCTGCGACATCAGCCGGGCCTGCAGACCGACGTGGCTGTCACCCATCTCGCCCTCGATCTCGGCCCGCGGCACGAGCGCAGCCACCGAGTCGATGACGATGATGTCGATCGCGTTGGACCGGATCAGCATGTCGCTGATCTCCAGCGCCTGCTCACCGGTGTCGGGCTGGGAGACCAGCAGCGCGTTGGTGTCGACGCCCAGCTTCTCCGCGTAGATGGGGTCGAGCGCGTGCTCGGCGTCGATGAACGCCGCCACGCCGCCCCTCTTCTGCGCCTGGGCGACCGCGTGCAGGGCGACGGTCGTCTTGCCCGACGACTCGGGGCCGTAGACCTCGACGACCCGGCCCTTCGGCAGGCCGCCGATGCCGAGCGCGATGTCGAGCGCGATCGCACCGGTGGGGATCACCTCGACGGGGGCGCGTCCCTCGTCGCCCAGCCGCATGACGGAGCCCTTGCCGAACTGACGGTCGATCTGGGCCAACGCGGCGTCGAGGGCCTTGTCGCGGTCCGGTACTGCTGCCATCGGATTGCCATCCCGTCGTTGAAGTGAGTTGCTCGCTGATGTTCGTACGTCAACAGACGCTAGATCGTGGCTCGGACATTGTGGGGACCCTCGAACACATCTGTGGATACTGTCTCAGGCCGGTTCGTAGACGATCTTAGGCGAACAGGTGTTCGAGGCCACCCGACACGCCGACGACCGCCGATTCAGGGGCTCATGGGCCACGATGGGGGCATGGAGCCCGTCTCGGCCGAGCAGTTCACGGAGACGCTCGCGCGGTACGCCACCGGCGTCGTGGTGCTGAGCGCGCACGACGACGAGTACGGCGACGTCGGCAGCACGGTGACCTCGTTCTGCTCGGTGTCGCTGGAGCCGCCGCTCGTGGTCGCGAGCATCGGGACGCTCTCCCGGATGTTCGACACCCTCGACCTCCAGCCGACCTGGGGCGTCTCCGTGCTCGCCGCCGACCAGCGGCAGGTCGCCGGCCGGTTCGCCACCCCCGGGCGGCCCGGCGCGACGGTGCTGCTCACCGGCGTCCGGTACCACCGGGGCGAGCACTCCGGCGCGCTGCTGCTTGACGACGCGCTCACCAGTTTCGAGTGCCGGACGTACGCCCGCCTCGACGCGGGCGACCACACGCTGTTCGTCGGCGAGGTGCTCGCCGTCGACCATGTTCGAGACGGCGAGCCGCTGCTCCGGTTCGGGCACGGCTACCGCTCCGACACCCGCCCGTCCCCCACCCGGCCATGAAAGGAAGGAAGAGCGGTCAGCGTTCGCGGTCGGGGAGCTGGAGGACGTCGCACACCGCGCGCCAGACCACCCTGGTGTCGTAGCCGGCGTCCAGGGCCTGGTGGACGGTGCGGCCGCCGAGGGACTCGATGACGTAGTCGCGGGCGAAGGAGTCGGCGTAAGTGGCGCCGAGATGGCGCTCCATCCGCCGCCAGAACTCCGTCCGCCACATGGTCATGCGAGGAAACCCCGTTCCCTACCGATATCCTCTTCGGATTCGACCTACCACCGTACGTGAGAGGGCAGCTCGATGGCCGGCAAGCGCCTCGACGAATCACCGATCACCCGGTTCCACGTCCGTGCGTGCGTCTACACCGTCGGCGGCTACATCTGCGACGGATACATCCTCGGCACCATCGGCCTCGCGCTGCCGCAGATCACCACCCAGATGCAGCTGGGAGCGCTGTGGCAAGGCCTGCTCGGCGCGTCCGCGCTGATCGGCATCTTCGTCGGCTCCGCGCTGTTCGGCCCGATCACCGACCGCGTCGGCCGGCAGAAGATGCTCGTGGGCGACCTCGTGCTGTTCATCATCGCGTCGATCGCCCAGTTCTTCGTGGGAGGGCCGGTCCTGCTCTTCGTCGCGCGGCTGTTCCTCGGCATCGCGATCGGCGCCGACTACGCCATCGGCCCGGCACTGCTCTCCGAGTTCGTCCCGCGCAAGCGCCGCGGCCGGCTGCTGTCCAGCCTCAACGCCACCTGGACCGTCGGGTTCGTCGCGGCGTACGGCGTCGGTCTCGCGATCCAGGGACCGCTGGGCGACTCCGCCTGGCGCTGGCTGCTCGCGAGCAGCGCACTGCCCGCGTTCGTGACGCTGCTGCTGCGGCTCGGCACGCCGGAGTCGCCGCGGTGGTTGCTCAGCAAGGGCCGGGCCGAGGAGGCACGCAAGGTCGTCGACGAGTACTGGGGCCCCGGGTACGAGCTCGACGAGCCCGCCGCCGAGGAGGGCCGCACGCGGTACCGCGAGCTGTTCA
>JAFMQP010000141.1 GCA_017354575.1 Acidothermales bacterium
CCGAGATGCGCAGACGATTCTGATAGTGCAACGGGTTGTTGTACAGCTTCCAGTGGCGTTCCGAGTAGCGCAGGAAGTTGAACCGGTTGATGTCGGCGTCGCGTTGCGCGTAATGGTCGGCCATGTCGATGACGTGGCTCATCACGCCGCCGGTCGCGGTGATTCGACGCAGCTCGGTCATCAGCCGGGTGAGCGGCTCCGGGGGGATGTGCTCGAGCGCGCTCGTCGAGACGACGAGGTCGGTGCTCCCGTCGGGCAGTCCGGTATGACGCGGATCACGGATGTTGATGTCGACGCCGAGCAACGCGAGCAGCTCGTGTCCCTCCCGCCCCTCGGGCTCGGAGAGTGCGAGCGCCAGGCGTTCCCTGCCCACCTCGTTCGGCGGGTCGATCGCACCGTCACGGATGAGACGGTCGAACGCCTGCATCGCGGCCAGAACGGTCGGGCGGTCGGTGAGCGGCTGGCTGTCGAATGTCCGTACGCGTTCCGCACCACACAGGATCATCCCGACGCTGGTGATGGGAAACCAGCCCGTACCCACCTCGACGGCGACGAATCCCTCGCCGGGACGACGCGACGTTCCGTACTTGCGCCAGCCCTCGACATGCGCTTGCGCACGTTCCCACCTGCCGAGCAGGTAGTCGTCGGTGAGGTCGAGCGAGTGCGTGACGTGTTTCTGGAAGACACGGTTGAGCCGCTGCCGCCGCGGGAGCATGGACAGCGTCGCCTGCATGGCGGCTTTGGCATACCACGACGGCATCTACGCAACTCCAGCACAAGGAGGACGACGGGTCCTGCGGCAAATCTACCGACCACATGCCGAGACCTCGGGTGCGAGGTCCCGACCGGTCATGGTTCGTTCAACCAAAATGATCACCACGCGTTACACAGAACGCCCCGCAGACACTCCGCAACGTAGACCCTGCGTGGAAACCTGGCCCACGGACTTGCCGGATCTGGCTCGTCTCCTATAGTTTCTCTCACGGCTCGAGCACTGTTGTGTCCCCCGTCGACGGTGCTCGAGCCTTTCTCATGCCTCGGTTTCGCACCGGTCCTGCCGGTCCTTACCCTCGGTAAGAACGGGCTGGTCCTTACCCTCGGTAAGGTCGTTCACATAACAAGACGACGGCCACGGCATCGGTTGCGCCGCACCCGCCCGCACGAGTGACACGCGCACCTCGGTGCCGCCGCCGGGCATGCCGTACACGGCCACCTCGCCACCGAACGAACGCACGAGCTGTCGCACGATGTACAGGCCCAGGCCCATGCCGCCGAACCGCCGCCGGTCACCCGTACCGCTCTGGTAAAACAGCTCGAATACCCGGTCGCGGTCAACAGGATCGACGCCGATCCCGTGGTCGATGACGGAAATTCCTACGCGCGCGCCGTCGTCCCATGCCCGCACCAGCACGTCACCGCCGTCCGGGGAGAACTTCACCGCATTGTCGACGAGCTGGGTGACGATCTCGGTGAGCGACCGCGGGTCGGCCAGCGCGGCGGGAGCGGTGTCGGCGACGTCGAGGATGACGTCGTGCCGCAGGTCTCCGGCGGGCCGCTCGGCGAGCACCTCCGCGAGCAGCCGGCCGAGGTCGACCGGCTCGCCGGTGACCTCCGCCTGACCGAGGCTGATCGCCGAGCCGAGCACGATCTTGTCGACGAGCGCCGCCAACGCCGCGGAGCGTTCCGCGACCACCTCGACCGCGGCCTGGCGCCCGGGATCCGACAGGTCGTGCCATCGTCGCAGGAGCGTGCTGGAGAATCCCTGGATCGCCGTCACCGGCGTCCGCAGCTCGTGACCGACGGTGGCGAGGAACGCGTCCTTCGCGTGCTCGAGCTCCTTCTCCTGCGACACGTCACGGAACTCGACGACGAGGTCGTCGCTTTCCGGCACGGCCGAGCTGAGCACCTCGAGCCAGCGGCCGCCGCCGAGCCGGTGGTCGACGACCTGGCCCGGTTCGGACACCGGGAACGGCGGCGGCTTGCCGACGACCTGCTCCGCGGTGAGTCCGGTGAGCCTTGCGGCGGCGCGGTTCCACTGCAGCACCCGTCCGGTGCGGTCGAGCACGGCGAGACCGTCGACGGTGGCGTCGGCGAGCACGCCCTGGTGCCGGCGGCCGCGCGCGACCTCGGCCGACGAGTGCGCGGCGGAGATCGCGACGCCGGCGTGCTCGGCGAGCAGCACGAGCACGTCGAGCTCGGCCGGCCTGGGGGTACGGGTGGCGTCGGCGTAGACGGTGACGAGCGCGCCCGCGGCCTGCCCTGGTGCCCGTGCGACGACCGCCATGCCGGCACCCGCCTCGGGCAGCCCGGCGCGCAGGATGCCGTCGACGACGGGGCTGACGTCGTCGACAGGGAACGCGCACCACCCCTCGCCGTCGCGGACGAGCTGCGTCACCCAGTCGTTCGGGCTGACGACGACGGGCGCCCACCGCTCGACGTCCTGCCCACCACGCCGGACGAGCGGCCGCCACCTGTCGCCGTCCGCGAGGAGGAACGCGACGAGGTCGGCGTCGAGCAGCTCGGCCGCGGTGGCGCAGACGCGGCCGAGAACATCGTCGAGCGGAAGGCCCGCGTTGATGCCGGCGACGATCTCGTGCAGACGCTCGACCAGACGCAGGCTGGCACCGGCCGCATGTCGCGGTCTGCGGACGTCCGGCGACGCGCTGCTCGTCGCAGACATTCTGCGTACCTCCGCACCGTCGGCCACGCGAAGGGCACGCGCGGTGGCGACGTCGGCTGTGAACGGACAGGCGATCGACCTCGGGGCATGAAGCCGGTCGTTCCCTACCCTGCATCATGAGCACGCGCCGCACCGGCGTATCGCCACGTACGACAAATGGTGACGGGCCCGTCACCATGCCACCGTCGGGTCACCGACGGCGCCCGGATCAAACCAGCGCGGGCAGGTTCTCGACGGTCGCGCGGGCCAGCGCCGCCACCGCGCCGACGACGATCACCGCCGGGTTCGCGACGGCGCGGTCCCGGGCGACGGCGGCGATCGTGCCGAGCTCGCCGGACGTGGTGCGCTGGTCGTGCCGGTAGGCGCGTTCGACGATCGTGACCGGGGTGTCCGCGGCGAGGCCGTGTGCGAGCAGCCGTTCCGTCGTGTGCGGCAGCGTGCCGACGCCCATCAGCAGCACGAGCGTGCCGTCGAGCCGCACCAACGCCTCCCAGTCGAGGTCCTCGTGCGCGGACGCCACGGTCACGCTCCTGGACAGCCCTCGGTGGGTGACCGGGATCCCCGCGGCGGCCGGACCGGCGAGCGCACTGGTGACGCCGGGGACGACGGTGACAGGGACTCCCGCCGCACGGCAGGCGAGCACCTCCTCGCCGCCGCGGCCGAACAGGAACGGGTCGCCGCCCTTGAGCCGCGCGACGTGCCGGCCGGCCCTGGCGCGGTCGACCAGGATGCGGTTGATCTCGTCCTGGCCGACGGCGTGCCTGCCGGGTGCCTTGCCCGCCTCGATCACCTCGACGTCGTCGTCCAGGGCGCCGAGCAGCGCCCGGGGCGCGAGCCGGTCGACCACGACGACGTCGGCGTCCGCCAGCGCACGACGGCCGCGTGTGGTGAGCAGTCCCGGGTCGCCGGGACCGCCGCCGACGAGCGTCACGTGGCCCTCCGCGCGCGGACGACGCCGGCGCACCGGCAGCGTGCCGCACTCGAGGTCAAGCGCGACGCGGGTGCGGACGGCGTCCCGCACGGCGCGTGCGGTACGCGGGTCGCCGCCGGCGCCGACGGCGACGGTCACGTCGTCGACGTGCGCGACCGCCGGCGTCCGTGCGGTGCCACCTGCGGCATGGTCGGCGCGGACGCAGAACACCCGGCGTGCCTCGGCGTCCTCGGCGATGACGGCGTTGACCTCCGGGTCGCCGGTCGCGGCCTGTACCAGCCAGACGCCGTCGAGGTCGGCGGGCTGGTAGCGCCGCCGCTCCCACCGCAACCGCCCGTCCCCCCGGATCTCGTCGCACGCCTCGGGCGCGACGACGGACACGTCGGCACCGGCGTCCGCGAGCGCGGCGGCACGGCGTGCGCCCACGTGGCCGCCGCCGACGACGAGCGCCGCACGCCCGGCGACGTCGAGGAACAGCGGGTAGGAGTCGCTCATTGGTGGATCCCGCACTCGGTCTTGGCCATGCCCGCCCACCGGCCCGCGCGCGCGTCCTCGCCGGGGCGCAGCCGCCTGGTGCACGGCTCGCAGCCGACCGACCCGTAGCCGTCGGACAACAGCGGGTTGAGGAGCACGCCGTGCCGCTCGACGTACGCGTCGACGTCCTCGTCGGACCAGGACGCGATCGGGTTGATCTTCACCTTGCCGCGGTGCTCGTCGAACGCGACAACGCGAGTGTCGGCACGGTCGGGTGAATCGGCACGCCGCAGGCCGGTGAGCCACGCCGAGTAGCGCGCGAGCGCACGCGACAGCGGCTCCACCTTGCGCAGCGAGCAGCACAGGTCGGGGTCGCGGTCGTGCAGCCGCGGCCCGTACGCGGCGTCCTGCTCGGCCACCGTCTGTTCCGGTTCGACCGAGCGGAGGTGCACCGGGTACAGCGACGCGACGGCGTCCCGTGTCGCGATCGTCTCGACGAAGTGGTACCCGGTGTCGAGGAAGAGCACGTCCAGCCCCGGCACCTCACGCGAGACGACGTCGATCACGACGGCGTCGGCCATCGACGAGGCGATCGCGAGCCGGTCGCCGAACGCGGCATGCGCCCACCGGACGATCTCGGATGCGGGCGCTTCCGCCAGTTCGCGCGCGGCGCGTTCGGCGAGATAGCGCAACCACGCGGCGTCGGTGACCTCCGAGCGCTCCAGCGTCGCCGTCACTGCAGGTCCTCGTCGCTCACGCGCAGGGCCCACCGGGAGAACCGCTCGCCCTCGGCGCGGTCGGCGAGGTAGCGGCGCAGCACGCGCTCGACGTAGTCGGGCAGCTCGTCGGACGCGACCTTCAGCGCGCGCACCTTGCGCCCGAAGCCGGACTGCTCACCGAGCCGGCCGCCCAGGTGCACCTGGTAACCGGGCACCTGTTCGCCGTTCTTGGTGATGATCTGGCCCTTGAGGCCGATGTCGGCGACCTGGATGCGGGCGCAGGAGTTCGGGCAGCCGTTCACGTTGATCGTGACCGGCTCGTCCATCTCGGGCAGCCGCCGCTCCAGCTCGTCGATCAGCCAGGCCGCGGTGTCCTTGGTCTCGGTGATGGCGAGCTTGCAGAAGCTGATGCCGGTGCACGCCATGGTGTTGCGCCGGAACGTGCTCGGCCGTGCGCGCAGCCCGAGCCCCTCGAGGGCCCGGACCAGCGACCCGACCCGGTCCTTCTCGACGTCGAGCACGACGAGCTTCTGGTAGGGCGTGGTCCGCAGCCGCCTGGACCCGTGTGCCTCGACGGCGTCCGCGATCTGCCCGAGCAGCACACCGGAGACGTGACCGACGGTGGGCGCGAACCCGATGTAGTACCGGCCGTCCTTCTGCCGGTGCACGCCGACGTGGTCGTTCGGCTCGGTGCTCGCCGGCGCGGGGCCGTCGATCAGCTTGTGGTGCAGGTACTCGTTCTCGACCACGTACCGGAACTGCTCGACGCCCCAGTCGGCGACGAGGAACTTCAGCCGCGCACGGTTACGCAGCCGGCGGTAGCCGTAGTCGCGGAACACGCGGGTGACGGCCGCCCAGACGTCGGGCACCTCCTCGAGCGGCACCCACGCGCCCAGCCGCTGGGCGAGGTACGGGTTGGTGGAGAGACCACCGCCGACCCAGAGGTCGAAGCCCGGGCCGTGCTCGGGGTGCTCGACGCCGACGAACGCGATGTCGTTGATCTCGTGCGCGACGTCCTGGACCGGCAGGCCGGAGATCGCGGTCTTGTACTTGCGCGGGAGGTTGGAGAACTCCTTGTCGCCGAGGTAGCGGTCGGCGATCGCGCGGAGCGCGGGCGTACCGTCGACGAGCTCGTCCGCGGCGATCCCCGCGACCGGACTGCCCATGATCACCCGAGGGCAGTCGCCGCACGCCTCCTGCGTGTACAGGCCGACGGACTCGAGCCGACGCCAGATCTCCGGCACGTCCTCGATGCGTATCCAGTGCAACTGGATGTTCTGCCGGTCGGTGATGTCGGCGGTGTCGCGCGCGTACGTGCGCGAGATGTCGGCGATCGTGCGCAGCTGGTCGACGTCGAGCTGGCCGCCGTCCACGCGGACGCGCAGCATGAAGTACTCGTCCTCGAGCTCCTCGGGCTCCAGCGTGGCCGTGCGGCCGCCGTCGATGCCGGGCTTGCGCTGCGTGTAGAGGCCCCACCAGCGGAACCGGCCGCGCATGTCCTGCGGGTCGATGCCGGCGAACCCGGTGTGCGCGTAGATGTTCTCGATGCGCGCGCGGACGTTCAGCGCGTCGTCGTCCTTCTTCATCCGCTCGTTGGGGTTGAGCGGCTCCAGCTGGGCGAGCGCCCACTGGCCCTGCCCGGTGTGCCGGCCCTGCCGGGCGGCACGCTTCGCGGGCGGCCGTCGGCTGGCGCCGTTGCGGGCCTCTGGCTGGGTATCGGTCTGTAGCGCCATCGGCGCTCCCGTTCACTGGTAGGCCGGAGTGCGCGACCAGGCGCTCCGGTGGGATGGACAGGGCGGCAGTCAGCCGCACAGACAGACCGCGCTGGACACGTGGTGGTGATCCACGTGCAGCCGCGCCACCAGCATGTCGCCGGGCGCGTGAGAGGCGGTCATGGGTTCAGTGTGCCCAGGTATTTCCGCCCTCGACCAGGAATGGTCCGGATGCTGAGACGATCCGTCGATACGGTGACCGGATGTCACCGCCGTGCGTCCACCCCCACGGCGCACGGAGCCGCACTAGGCTCCGTGCCGCAACCGGAAGGGAGACGCAGATGCGGAAGAAGACCCGTCAGCAGATCGACACCGCGCTCACCGAGGGTGGCACGCTGAGCGCCAGGAAAGCGAGGAAGGCCGCGAAGGGCTGGCACCTGGACGCGGAGAAGCGCCAGGTCGTCACGCGGGACCGCAAGGGGGGCGTCAAGGTCGTCAGGGACTTCGGCAAGGGCGGCAAGTAGCGACGCCGACCGTCAGGTCGGCTGGCTGCGGAGGAACCGGCCGAAGTGGGGGACGGTGAACGCCACCACGCCCCGTTCGGCCGCGTAGACCAGGCCCTTCTTGATCAGCGCGTCCCGCGCCGGTGACAGCGAGGCGGGCTTGCGCTCCAGCGTCTTCGCGACCTCGGACGTCGGCACGGGCTCGTCGCCGAGTACGGCCATCGCGCGCATGTAGTCGCGTTCGGCCGGGGTGGCGCGCTCGTACCGGCTGCCGAAGAACCCGACGGCCAGCTCCGCCTCGGCGTGCGGTGTGGCCACCTTCACGTCGGGCGCCGTGATCGGGCTCGCGGGCGCGAGGTCCCAGGTGGCCTTGCCGTACGCCTGCACGAAGTACGGGTAGCCGCCGCTCGCCTCGTACAGCGCGTCGAGCGCGTCCGGCTCGTACGTGACGTCCTCGCGCCCGGCCGGGATGCACAGCGCGGCGTCCGCGGCGTCGCGGTCGAGCCGGTCGATGCGGGCGTACGAGAACAGCCGTTCGGAGTAGCTCTTGCTGGTCGACAGCACCGCCGGCAGGTGCGGCAGGCCGGCGCCCACCACGACGAGCGGCGCGTCCTGTTGGCTCAGCTCATGGCAGGCCCCGCAGATCGCGGACACGTCGACGGGCGTGAGGTCCTGCATCTCGTCCACGAACAGCGCGATGCCGACGCCGAGGTCGGTGGCGACCGACGCCGCGTCGAGGAACAGCTCGGTGAGGTCGATCTCCATGTCGCCGGAGTCGGCGCGGCCCCTGGTGGCGGGCGCCTCGATGCCCGGCTGCCAGCGGTCCCGTACGTTCTTCGCCGCCTTGAGCGCGAACGCCTTGAGCACGCCGAGGAACGCCTCCACGCGGTCGGGGTCGCGGTGCCGTGGCGCGATCTCCCTGATCGCCATGTGCAGGGCCGCGGCGACCGGCCTGCGGATCGACTGGTCGGGGCGCGCCTCGAACTTGCCGGTGCCCCAGAGCCGCCCGATCGCCTGTGACCGCAACGCGTTCAGCAACACCGTCTTGCCGACGCCGCGGAGGCCGGTGAGCAGCAGGCTGCGTTCCGGACGGCCGCGCGCCACCCGTTCCAGCACGACGTCGAAGGTCCGCGTCTCGCGGTCGCGGCCGGCCAGCTCGGGCGGGCGCTGGCCGGCTCCCGGGGCGTACGGGTTGCGTACGGGATCCATTCTCGGACGGTATAACGCGATCTAGCGGACACCGTAGATTTCGCTAGAGACCGCTAGGCGTGTCGCCGCATCGGGTCGTCTACGGGGTTCTAGCGCGAGGACTAGATTCTGCTAGACGGCGCTAGCGATCCCGGTGTGTCGATTCCGGCGGCCGTGGTTCGTCAGGAGGATGTCCCAGACGGACGACCGGGAAGGAACGGATCATGAAGTACGCGGTGCTCATCTACGGTGCAGGCGGCTGGGCCTCCGCCAGTGACGAGCAAGTCGAGAAGGTGCATGCCGAACACGGGGCGTTCGTCGAGAAGCACGGCGCCACGCTCCGCGGCGGCATGGAGCTGCAGGGGGCGCAGACGGCGCGGAGCATCAGGCACCGTTCCGACACCGAGTCGGTCGTCACCGACGGTCCGTTCGCGGAGACGAACGAGGTACTGGGCGGCTTCTACCTCGTCGAGGCGGCCGGCCTGGACGAGGCCGTCGAGATCGCCGGGGACGTGCCCTGCCTGCCCGGCGACGTCGTCGAGGTCAGGCCGGCGGCCGGGGGATAGCCGGGCCGGACGTGAAACGACCCCCGAGCGGACTCCGCACGCGCGGCGCGGCCCAGCCGGACGGGCCGG
>JAFMQP010000142.1 GCA_017354575.1 Acidothermales bacterium
CGAACGCCTCGATCAGTGCGGAACGGCCGGCGGTGTACGCCTTGTCGTGGTCGACGTCGCCGGGCGCGTACCGCCATGACGCGGTGACCGCGGTCGCGAGGATGCGGTCGTCGGTGGGTTGGAGCGTCGTGTACTCGTCCACGAGGAAGCCGTGGAACTCGGAGTCCGTCGTGTTCAGCAGCAGCAGGTCGGCGAGGCCGGCGCGCACGGTCGTGGTGTCGCCGTCGTAGCCGACCTCGGCGGTACGCACCTCGCCACCCGCGGCCCGCGTGAACGAGTGGTCGCCTACCCGCGTCCACGGGTGCTCGCGTACCCGCACGGTCGCGGTGTGGACGGGCGGCCGGCTGTCGACGAAGTGCCGCGCCAGCCGGATGCCGAACCGCTCGACGCCGTCGATCCCGTCCCGCGCGAACGCGTACACCGTGTTCTTCTGCGAGTCGGTGGGCAACAGCTTCGCGTTGTCGCCGGTGCGGTGCGAGTCGGCGAGGTCGCCGGTGAGCGCGACGTCGACGGTGAGGTCGGTGATCCGGTGCCGCGCGCCGTCCCGGGCGACCTGCACCACCCGGGTCTCCGCCTTGCCGTAGCGCGCGGCCGACAGCGTGGCCATCAGCTGCCCCGGTAGGTCGTGTACGAGAACGGGCCGGCGAGCAGCGGGACGTGGTGGTGGGCGTCGGCGTCCGCGACGGTGAACGTCACGACGACCTCGGGGTGGAACGCGTCCAAGCCGCGGTCGCCCCACCACGGGCCGGAGGCGAACACCAGCCGGTGCTCGCCGGGCTCGGAGCTCAGCCCGTCGACCCGGCCGTCGGCGTCGGTGCGGGCCTCGCTCACCCACGCCCAGCCGTCGGCCAGCCTCCGCCACAGGCTGACCGGCATGCCGGACGCGGGCAGCCCCGTCGTCGCGTCGAGCACGTGCGTGGAGATGCTCACCGGGCCGCCCGCCCCCTGTCACCGGCCGGGTGAGCGCGGGTGGACGGGCGCGCCCGAGGCACGGTCACGCGACCAGCTTCCGCAGCCGGAGCGCGACGATCTCGCGCAGCTCTCTGGTGGTCTCGGCCCGTTCGGTGGCCGGGTCGTCGCCGAGTCGGCGGCGGGCCTCGGCCAGTACCCCGGCGGCGTCCCGCCCCGCGGCCCGGATCAGGAAGATGTGGCCGAACCGCCGTTCGTACGCCGCGTTCGCGTCGGCCAGCTCGGCGGCGACCGTCGTGGTCGCCGTGGCCGCGCCGGCCTGCTCCTCGCGCGACCAGGCGGCGTCGCGTCCCGTGCCGGGCGCGCGCTCGCCGATCCGCGGGTGCGCGTCCAGCGCCTCCCGCACGACGGGCCAGCCGAGACGGTCGAGCGCGGCGTCGCCCGCCGCGACGAGCGCGTCGGCGTCCGGGAAGGGCCGCTTGCCGCCCACCCGCTGTGCCCACCCCCGCGAGGCGCAGCAGGTGAGCAGCACGTCGATCGCCGCGGTGTCGTCGAGGTGGTTGAACCGGTCCAGACCCGACATGCTCACCTCCGCGAGAACCGCATTACACGTCGCGGTCGGCCCGGCCACAATCGGCGTGCGCACGAGATTCCCCGCCGGTACGGGCGTCCGTCTCGTAGATTCCTCCAAGGGGACGGACGGCGAGGTGAGGCGGATGGCGGTCGACCTGCGCGCGCTGCTCGCCGTGCCGGACCTGGGGCTGACGCTGCTCACCGGCGGACGCTTCCTGGACCGTCGGGTCCGCTGGGTGATGACGACGGACCTGGCCGACCCGAGCCGGTACCTCTCGGGCGGCGAGCTGGTGCTCACCGGGATGATGTGGCGGCACGGCCCGGACGACTCGGCGGCGTTCGTCGCGCGGCTGGTGGCCGCGGGGGTGACCGCGCTCGCCGCCGGCGACCCGGACCGCGACGAGATCCCCGGTGACCTCGTGGCGGCGTGCCGGCGGCACGGGCTACCGCTTTTCGGCGTACACCCGGACGTGTCCTTCTCGGACGTCACCGAGTACGTCGTGCGCCGGCTGTCGACGGCGCGCTCGGCCGACCTCGCCGCGGTGCTAGACCGGCACCGGTCGCTCATCGCCGCCGGCCACGACCTCGGCGGCGTCCTCGAGCTGGTGTCCGGCGAGACGGGCATGGCGGCGTGGGTGCTCTCGGCGTCCGGGCGGCTGCTCGCGGGCCCGGCGGCGGCCCTGCCCGACGCGGTACCGGCGACGGCCGTGCGCAGGGCGACGCACGCGGCCACGCTGCCGGTGCTGGTGCACGCCGAGGGCCGGACCTTCTCCGTCTGCGGCGCGGGCGGCCCGCCGTACCTGCGTGGCCTGGTCGTCGTCGAGGACGACCACACCCGCTGGCCGCGCGAGCGCGGCGACGTCGCCGACGAGCTCGTCGCGGTCGTCGGCATCGAGCTGCGGCAGCGGGAGCACGACGCCGAGTCCGCCGCCGACCTGGTCGCGCTGATCGACAGGGGGAGCGAGCCGGGCGCCGTGCGGGCGCGGCTGCGGCTCGCCGGCGTGGACGGCGACGGCCCGTTCGCGGTGGCGGTGGGATTGTCGCCCGGCCGGGCGGGGGACGGGCGCGCCACGCTCTGTGTCGAGCTGCTGACCCCCGTGGCCGCCGCGCTGACCTGGGCGGACGCGGGCGAGGAGACGGTCGTGGTCGCCCGGGTGCCGGCCGGTACGCCGCTGCCCGACCGGGTGCGTGACCGCGCCGCCGCGCTGGCACCCGGTCTCGGCGACCGGCGGCTCGCGGTCGGTCTCGCCGGGCCGGTGCCCTCGGTCGGGGACCTCCCGGCCGCCCTGGCCGAGGCGCGGCACGCCGCCCGCATCGCCGAGACGAGGCCGGAGCCGGCGGCCGTCGTCGCGGCGGACGACCTGGCGTCGCACGTGCTGCTGCTCGCGGCGGCCGGGCCGGGCGCGCGGGAGGCGTTCCGTACCCGGGTGCTCGGCCCGCTCCTCGCCTACGACGAGCGGCACACGTCCGAGCTGGTGCACACGCTGCGCACCTACCTGGCGTGCTCGGGGTCCTGGTCCAGGTGCGCGGCGGAGCTGCACGTGCACGTCAACACGCTGCGGTACCGGATCGAGCGGGTCGAGGCTCTCACCGGCCGCGACCTGCGCGACCTGTCCGACCGGGTCGACCTCTACCTGGCGCTCCAGGTGGCCGTTCCCGACGGCTGAGGGTCAGCCGTCGCCGTTGCCCTGGCCGTTGCCGCCGTTGCCGTTGCCACGGCCGTGCCCGTGGCCGTGGTCGTGCCCCTCCCCGTCACTGGGCGGCGCGGTGGACTGCGTGGTGGTGGCGGGGCTGCTCGTCTGCCGGGACTGCGTGGCGGGCGGCGTGGACCTCTGGCCGGTGCCGGGGTCCGGCTCGCCGGCACTGGCGAGCAGGCCGGCGACGATCGCGACCAGCGCCACGGCCGCGAGGGCGAGCGCGCCGATGCCGATCGCGCGGGGATGCCGGTGCCGTACGCCGCGCAGTGCGGCGACCGCGCCTGCCGCGCGCGACTCGGGCTGCACCGGCAGCTGCCGGGTCGGTGACGGGTCGAACACCGTGGTCGGCGCGGTGGGGCTCTCGGCGCCGACGCCGTCGGTCATGGTGGCGAGCAGCCGCCCACAGGCCTCCGCCGTCGGCCGGCTCGCCGGGTCGGTCGCCACCATCGTGGTGAGAGCCGACGCGAGTGCGGGCGGCAGCGAGAACGGGATCTCCGGTGGCCGGTGCAGCCGCGCGACCGCGACCTCCACGGGGTTGGGGCCGCCGTACGCGGGCTCGCCGGTGAGGCATTCGAGCAGCACCAGCCCGAGCGCGTACACGTCCGCGGCCGGCCCGGCCGTCGCGCCGCGCACCTGTTCCGGCGCCAGGTAGGCGGCGGTGCCGATCGCCTGGCCGGTCGCGGTCATCCTGGCCGCGTCGACGAGCCGGGAGACGCCGAAGTCGGTGAGCAGCACCCGTCCGGTCGGGTCGAGCAGCACGTTGGACGGCTTCACGTCGCGGTGCACGATCCCCCGCGCGTGCACGTACGCCAGCGTCCTCGCGAGCTCCATGCCGATCCGCGCGGTGCGGCCCGCCGACAGCGGACCCGTGGCCACCTGCTGGGCGAGCGTCGGGCCGTCCACCAGCTGCATCACGAGGAAGGGGGCGGCGCCGTCGAGGCCCACGTCGTAGACGGGCACCAGGCCGGCGTGCGCGAGGCCCGCGACCAGGCGTGCCTCCGCTTCGAACCGGTTCCTTCCCGCGGTGTCCGTCCCCGGCCGGAACACCTTGACCGCGACCGATCTGTCCAGCCGACGGTCGAGGGCACGGTAGACGTCGGCCATCCCGCCCCCGCCTATGCGTTCCTCGATCTCATACCGTTCCGCGAGCACCCGGGGCTGTGGCACCGGTACGTCACTCCTCTCTTCCCGCCCCCGGCCCGTCGGCAAGTCTCTCGCGGCCGGTGTGACCGGCCGTGGGTACCCTCGCTGCGTGACGGTTGACGAAGGAGCCGGGGGTCCGGTTGACGACGCTCCCGGGCATCCCCATCTCGGCGAGCTGCGCGAGCGGGTGCTCGCCGGCGGTGCCGAGAAGTACCACGACGCCAACGCGGCCAAGGGCAAGCTGTTCGCCCGTGAGCGGATACGGCTGCTGGTCGACGAAGGTTCATTCGTCGAGGACGGCCGCTACGCCAACGTGCTCGCCGGCGACCTGCCCGCGGACGCCGTCGTCACCGGCACGGCCACCGTCGACGGCCGACCCGTCGCCCTGATGGCCAACGACTCCACGGTGAAGGCCGGCTCGTGGGGCGCGCGCACGGTCGAGAAGATCGTCCGGATCATCGAGACGGCCTACCGCACCGGCGTGCCGATGGTCTACCTGGTCGACTCCGCGGGCGCGCGGATCACCGACCAGGTCGAGATGTTCCCCGGACGCCGCGGCGCCGGCCGGATCTTCCACACCCAGGTCCGCGCGAGCGGCTCGGTCCCGCAGGTCTGCGCGCTGTTCGGCCCGTCCGCGGCGGGCGGCGCGTACATCCCGGCGTTCTGCGACGCGGTCGCGATGGTCGACGGCAACGCCTCGATGTACCTGGGCAGCGACCGGATGGTCGAGATGGTCGTCGGTGAGAAGACCACGCTCGAGGAGATGGGCGGCGCGAAGATGCACTGCAGCGTCTCCGGCTGCGGTCACTACCTCGCCGCCGACGAGCCGGACGCGATCGGCTTCGTCCGCGGCTACCTGTCCTACCTGCCGTCGAACTGGACACAGCGCCCGCCGGTGGCGCCGGCCGCGCCGCCGGCGGACGTCGACATCGACGCGCTCGTCCCCGAGAGCGACCGGCAGGCGTACGACATGCGCAGGTTCGTCGCCGGCGTCGTCGACGAGGGCACGTTCTTCGAGATCCACGCGCGCTGGGCGCGCGAGCTGGTGGTCGGTTTCGCCCGGCTCGACGGCGAACCCGTCGGGGTGGTGGCCAACAACCCGATGTTCAAGGGCGGCGTGCTGTTCGTCGACTCCGCAGACAAGGCCACCAGGTTCGTGCAGCTGTGCGACGCGTTCAGCGTGCCGCTGCTGTTCCTCGCGGACGTGCCCGGGTTCATGGTCGGCACGGCGGTCGAACGGCAGGGCATCATCAGGCACGGCGCGAAGATGATCACGGCCGTCAGCGAGGCGACCGTGCCGAAGATTTGCGTCGTCGTCCGGAAGGCCTACGGCGCCGGGCTGTACGCGATGTGCGGGCCGGGGTTCGAACCGGACGCCACGATCGCGCTGCCGACCGCGAAGATCGCGGTGATGGGCGCGGAGGCGGCGGTCAACGCCGTGCACTTCCGGCGCATCCAGGCGATCGAGGACGAGGCCGAGCGGGCGGCGTACGTCGCGCGGCTGCGGGCCGAGTACGAGGCCGACATCGACGTGCTGCGGCTCGCGAGCGAGCTCGTCGTCGACGAGGTGGTGCCGGCGTCCGGGGTGCGAGCGGAGCTGGTGCGCAGGTACGCGGCCTGCCGCGGCAAGGACCGGTCGTTCTCCCGCCGCCGGCACGGTGTTACGCCCGTGTGACCGCGGCAAACTACCGCGGTCGTACGATCGACGCATGATCGTGGGCCGCACGGGCGGCACGAGGCCGGCCACGAGGCGACTGTGGGAGGAACGCTGATGACCCGGGTACTCCTCGCCGAGGACGACACCTCCATCTCCCAGCCGTTGGCCCGGGCGCTGCGCCGGGAGGGCTACGAGGTGGACGTCGCCGAGACCGGCAGTGACACGCTCACCCGCGCCGGCGACACCGGCGTCGACCTGCTCGTGCTCGACCTCGGGCTGCCCGAGATGGACGGCCTGGACGTGTGTCGCAAGCTGCGCGCCGACGGCGCGTCGCTGCCGATCCTCGTACTCACCGCCCGCGCCGACGAGGTCGACACCGTGGTGGGCCTGGACGCCGGCGCGGACGACTACGTGACGAAACCGTTCCGGCTGGCCGAACTGCTCGCCCGCGTCCGCGCGCTGCTGCGCCGTGGCGTCTCCGACAGCTCGACGGTCGGCGGCGTCCGCATCGACGTCGACAGCCGCCGCGCCTGGGTCGGCGACCGCGAGCTGTCGCTCACGACCAAGGAGTTCGACCTGCTGCGCGTGCTCGTCCGCGAGGCGGGCAAGGTGGTCTCGCGGGAGCAGATCATGCACGAGGTATGGGACGCCAAGTGGTGGGGCTCGACGAAGACGCTCGACATGCACATCTCGTGGCTGCGCCGCAAGCTCGGCGACGAGGCGACCGACCCGCAGTACATCACGACCGTCCGCGGCGTCGGGTTCCGGTTCGAGAAGGACTGAGTAGCCTCCGGAGATGCGCCGTCGGCTGGTCCTCTCGTCGCTGCTCATCTCCGTGCTCGCGGTGACCGTCTTCGCCATCCCGCTCGCGGTGGTGGCGAACCGGCTGATCTTCGACGAGGCGCGGCAGCGGATGCAGCGCGACTCCGACGCCATCGCCACCTCGGTGGAGATCTACGCCGAGCGCGGCCAGCCCGTGGTGCCGCGCGACATCGCGCGTACCTACCCGGACAGGGACGTCCTGATCGCGTACCCGAGCGGGCGGATGGTGACGATCGGGAGGGCGCCGAGCGAGGAGGAGCTGCGGGTGCAGACGCGGGCGCCGGACGGGACGCTCGTCGTCGTCGGGATACCGCGCGACGCGGTGGAGCAGCAGGCGCTGACCCTGGTACTCGCGATCGCGCTGCTGGGCCTGCTCGCCGTCGGCGTGAGCGTCGGGTTCGCGTTCGTCGAGGCGCGGCGGCTGACCGTCCCGTTCCGCGACCTCGCGATGCGCGCGGACCGGCTCGGCTCGGGCGAGACGCTGCCGGTGCGCCGCAGGTACGGGCTCGCCGAGCTGGACACGGTGGCGGAGGTGCTCGACAACAGCGCGGTGCGGATCGCGTCGTTCCTCGCGGCGGAGCGGCAGTTCGCCACCGACGCGTCGCACCAGCTGAGGACCCCGTTGACCGCGTTGTCGATGCGGCTGGAGGAGATCGCGAGCGCCGCGGACGACCCGGAGGCGGTGGCCGAGGAGGCGCAGGCCGCGCTGGCCCAGGTGCAGCGGCTGACGGAGGTGGTGGAGCAGCTGCTGGCAACCGCGCGGTCGGGCCGGGACGCGGAGATCATGCCGACCGGCCTGG
Source organism: Acidothermales bacterium (assembly GCA_017354575.1). Classification (GTDB taxonomy): domain Bacteria; phylum Actinomycetota; class Actinomycetes; order Streptosporangiales; family WHST01; genus WHST01. The sequence goes on from JAFMQP010000142.1 coordinate 7,602, forward strand.
ACGAGGTGATCGACCAGCAGCTGGCAGAGTGGGAGCCGGCGTTCCGGCGCAAGGACCGGGCGCTGGTCTTCGAGGGCGAGCGCGGGCTGTGGGCGCGGGCGTCCAAGGCGGGCCTGTCGCAGGTGATCGCGACGCTGCTCGACAACGCGCTCGTGCACGGCGCGGGGACGACGACGGTGAAGGCGACCGCGACCGGATCGTCGGTCATGGTGGAGGTGGCCGACTCCGGTGAGGGCGTGCCGCTCGAGCTCACCCAGCACATCTTCGACCGGCACGTCTCCGGCGGCTCCGGCACCGGACTCGGCCTGGCCCTGGCCCGTTCCCTCGCCGAGGCGGACGGCGGCCGGCTGACCCTGGTGCGCGCCAGGCCGGCCAAGTTCGCCGTCTTCCTCCGCCCCGTCCGCGACGAGGCCCCGCCCCGGCGCGTCGTCGGCGGGCCCGCGTAGTCCCCGAGCGCCCGGCCGCTAGCCGTCGGGGTCGGCGGCGTCGTGCAGGGGGAGGCCGCTGTGCGGGTCGACGGGCGGGGCGTCGGACGGCAGGAACACCCAGCGCCGGTACGACCAGAACCGGAACAGCATCGCGACGCCGGTGCCGACGACGTTGCCGGAGATGTTGTCGGCGAGCCGGGTGCGGAACACGTCCGGCCACACGTCGCCGAGCCAGTAGTGGCTGAACCCGAGGAACAGCATCTGGATCAGCAGGCCGATCCCGTTGAACACGAAGAACAGGAAGTACTCCTTGGCGAGGCCGGAGTTCTTCCTGTGCCGGAACGTCCAGAACTTGTTCCCGGCGAACGCGACGGTCGCCGCGCAGATCGTCGAGAGCACCTTCGCGGTCAGCGTGCCGACCGGGTAGAACAGGTTGAACAGGCCGGTGTCGACGACGAACGCCACCACGCCGACCATGCCGAACTTGGCGATCTCCTGCAGCAGCAGCCGGAATCGCGTGTAGAGGGCACGGAGCACACCGAACCGCTGCTCGTGGGCCCGTTCGTCCGCCGCCGTCACTTTGCCAGGCTAGCCGTGGATACCGGCCCGGCGGCCGTCACCCCTCAGGCCCCGCTCAGCGTGTAGCTTTCGATGCGGAGCTAGCTTGGTCGCTGCCGCAACGGTGGCACCGCGGGACGGAGGGTGCCGTGCTGGACTACCGGCTCGACGCCGAGCACGAGGCGCTGCGCGCGACGGTCGCGGAGTTCGCTCGCGACGTCGTCGCTCCGCGGATCGCAGAGTACTAC